>JBAXYG010000007.1:0-17204 GCA_041670905.1 Bacteroidales bacterium | reverse complement strand
CTCTGTCTGCTAATGGTTTTACTTTCATAATTATAATTATTTATTTTTAAAGTTTTGTTTAGTCTCTTCAAGGGCAAAATAAGTGCCAAGTGACATAAAGTGACAAAATGACATTAAATAATTCTATAAATAAATCTTTGGTATGATTATAAACGCACATTGCAATAGAGTGGAATATTCATTTCGAAATAGAGTCACTTCTAAATTTTGTGAGAGAAAAACTGATAAATGAAGCAGTAAATCAATTTTTTTAAATTTATATAGTAAGGCCTGTACAATCAAACTTAGAAAAATTAACTTTAAAAATTATTAGAATGAAATCATTATGTCAAACATTAAGAATTATATTAGTGTTGTTTCTTTTTGCAAGTTGCGATAAGTTCAATACAAGCGATGAAAAATTTGAACAGAATGTTCTGTTTCAAAGTGAATATATAAACTATGCCTGGGGTTATGTCAATTCGGGGTGGATAATTGATTCTACAGGAAATGTACATGTTTACAATCTGCCTGAAAGTTGGAATAATTGCGACTCATTAGGGTTTATAAGTGATACTGCAATAAATTATAATATTTCTGTAACGGATTCAATATGTATGCATATAGATAAGAAAGATTTGTTGGATAAAGTGTCTCTTATTAAAAGGGCTGCTAAAGGAAGTTATTCTGACCCTGAACAAGAAATGTGTGATGCGGGGATAGTAAGCTATTATGGATATATTTACAATAAAAAAACAAAGAAGTATCAGAGAATACTTCTAAGACAGAGGGGTGATATTAAGATAGTAAATGAATCGGGCTCTGCTGAACAGCTATATGATTGGTTGAAGTCTGTAGAACAGAAGATAAATAAATGACAAAGTTTGTTTAATAAATAATGTTTCAAAGTTTCTATATTTGTAATATGGAAAAATTTATGAAAGAGGCGCTTAAGGAAGCTCATAATGCCGCTCTAAAGGATGAAGTTCCTATTGGAACGGTAATTGTGTGTAAAGGATCAATTATAGCAAGGGCATATAATCTTTCAGAAACACTTAATGACCCTACCGCGCATGCAGAAATGCAGGCCATAACGATTGCCACAGAGTTCTTGGGGGGAAAATATCTTGATGAGTGTACAATATATGTGACTGTAGAGCCGTGTCCTATGTGCGCGGCGGCATTAGCATGGGCACAAATTGGGGGTGTGGTTTACGGCGCTTCTGATCCAAAGCGGGGATATACACTTTTTACCCCTAGTTTGCTTCATCCAAAGACAAAAGTGGTTTCCGGAATAATGGGAAAGGAATGTGGAGAGATTATTTCCGACTTTTTTAAAAATAAACGGAAATAAGATAGATGGAATGGTTAAGTGGTCTTGGGCTTTTAGGTCTGTTCATAGGTACATTTCTGGCTGCTACGGTTGTACCATTCAGCTCCGATGTTCTTTTTGTGGGAATACTAATGACTGGAGTTAATCCCGTATTGGTCTTTATAGTTGGAACGATGGGAAACTGGTTGGGTGGGCTTACCTCATATGGCGTAGGATATGTCGCAAAATGGAAGTGGATAGAAAAATGGTTCAAAATAAAAGAAGATAAAATACTGAAGCAAAAAACAATAATAGATAAATGGGGACCTCCATTGGCCATTATTAGTTGGTTTCCTTTTGTCGGTGATGTCTTTGTAATCGCTTTGGGCTTTTATAAAGTAAATTTCTGGAAATGCTCAATATATATGTTGATAGGTAAAGGACTTAGATTTGCTGCTTGGACTTTGCTTTTTATAAAATACGGAGAGACTGTAATGAATTTTATTTTTTAAAAAACACTCTCAAGATATAGGGATTTTCAAAAAGTTTGTATATTTGCAATCCGAAAAATTGAGATATGGTGTAATGGTAGCACTACTGATTTTGGTTCAGTCAGTCCAGGTTCGAATCCTAGTATCTCAACTAAACATTTAAACATTAATACATTGGAACCTCCGAGTTGTCAATTTAATCCTCTCCCCGAGGGCTCTTCCACAGAGCCTCTCCCTTCGAGTATTAATGTAAATCAATCTAAAAACAAACGTAAGTCCACTTCGAAAAAACGAGGTGTGGCTGTCTTTTTTATTAATAAATAGGAATAATGGCACTTTTTTTAAAAAAAGAACTTGAAAATGATGCGCAAATTTTTGTTTGGGAAATTACCGAAACAGAAAAGGAGCTTTTAACGCTATCTTCTATTCCAAATGAGGAAATTGAAGAACTGAGTTTAATAAAAAGTGAGGCAAGGAGAAAAGAAAGACTTGCCGTAAGGGCTCTACTGAGTGAAATTTTTGAGGATAAAGTATATCTTGGACATCATGATAATGGTCGTCCTTTCCTTCAAAACTCAATTACGGAAATAAGTATTGCTCACACAAACAGGTTTGTGTCCATAATTATTCATCCTGAAGAAGATTTGGGGATAGATATTGAGTCTTTAGACCGTGATTTTTCCGCAGTTGAGAAAAAAGCTCTTTCAGAAGAAGAGATAGACGATCTTTCAGGTCGTAATCGTACTTTACAATTGGCCATTTATTGGTGTGCCAAAGAAGCAATTTATAAGAGAATGTCTATTTCCGGAGTTGATTATGCAGAACAAATAGAGATAAATCGCTTTAATCCCCATAATGAAGGCGAATTGGACGCCACTTTTACTCATAAAGATGGTACCAAGATGGATTTTGAATTAGGTTATAAGGTTTTTGAAAACCATGTAATGGTATGGGTGGTGGGATAGATTACTTCAAAATTGCATTATATTTTTCGACTAAATATTCTGGATTATAAGCGAGTTTTGCTTTACGTAATCCTTCGTCACCGGCATCATCTTCTCTGTTTACATATTTAAAAGCTGAAGCCTCATGAAACAAAAATTCTCTATTTATCATTGGGTATGCTCCTTTTATACGAGAAAATGCCTTTTCAACATGAACAATAAAAGTGTCATTATTTAAAGGTTCTCCAATTGAGAATGCAATTACTTCATTGTCCACTCGTAAGAGACCTCCTTTTAAATTCAATTGAAAAAAGTTTTTTAAAGCTTTTCTTGTAGCACAAGATTCACTTTGTTTTGAAATATTATGAATACAATAATTTTCTTCGCACCATTTATTGTTCATTTCTGTACATTCTGTGATGTTTTCTAAAGAAATATCTTCATATTTCCAATTTTCATTTGATAAAAAATGGTTGATAAAGTTTCTTTTTGGTTGATATTTTTTACCTGTAAGAGAAATGAGATTTTTCACACAGTAGATATAATCATAAGAAGATCTGACTGGAATAAAAGAAAATTTTTGAGGAAATAAGTTTTCAAGTCTTGAGATTCCCTCATTTGTTATACCAATAATATTTGCAGATTTACCCAAATTTACCGCATCTTCCGAAATAAGTTTTAAAATAGTTTTTAACTCAATATCCGAAAATTTTCCGGCGGGGTAGAGATAATCTGCCCCTGTTTCGGAGAGAGAACGAACAATCAAAATATCATTATATCTTGAAATCAATGAATTGTAGAAATTAGCCCATATAAAAAGAGATGTAAAACAATACTCAGTCCCTTTAAATTGTGAATATTTAAGAAGTTCATCTACCCAGGGTTTATCGGTTATTTCTATATTTTTGAAATCTAGCATATTTTTGATTTTTTATATCCAAACGAAAATAGTAAAAAATAGTTATTTTTGCGAATTATAATTGAATTCAAAAAACTATGATAAAGAATTTTGTAAAAGAATTGGAGTGGAGAGGCATGATTCATGATATAATGCCGGGAACAGAAGAGCAATTGATGAAAGAGCCTACAGTAGCTTATGTAGGGATTGATCCAACAGCGGACTCTCTTCATATTGGGCATTTGGTAAGTATCATGATGTTGAAACATTTTCAAAATTGCGGACATAAACCTTATGCTTTGGTTGGGGGTGCTACTGGTATGATTGGTGATCCTTCAATGAAATCAGCTGAGCGTAATCTTCTTAATGAAGAGACCTTGAGGCATAACCAGAATGCAATCAAAGCTCAGCTTTCACGTTTTTTGGATTTTGACAGCGATTCATCAAATGCTGCGGTAATGGTAAATAATTATGATTGGATGAAAGATTTTACGTTTCTTGAGTTTATTCGTGATATTGGAAAACACATTACTGTTAACTATATGATGAGCAAAGATTCTGTAAAAAAACGTATCTCAGGAGATGAAAGAGAAGGGATGTCTTTTACGGAATTTACATATCAGTTAGTTCAGGGATATGACTTTTTGTGGTTATACCAAAATAAAGGATGTAAACTTCAAATGGGAGGGAGTGACCAATGGGGGAACATCACAACCGGAACAGAGCTTATTCGCAGAAAATGTAACGGGGATGCATTTGCTTTAACTTGTCCTTTGATAACAAAAGCAGATGGGGGAAAATTTGGCAAAACAGAGAAAGGAAACATATGGTTGAATTCCAATTATACATCTCCTTATACCTTTTATCAGTTTTGGCTGAATGTAAGTGATGAAGATGCACAGAAATATATCAAGATTTTTACTATGCTGACAAAGGATGAAGTTGAAAAAGCAATTGCAGAGCATAATGAAGCTCCACATCTGCGCTTTCTTCAAAAATTGTTAGCAAAGGAGGTTACAGTAATGGTACATGGTGAGCAGGAATATCAAAAAGCTATTGATGCATCAAATATTCTATTTGGAAATTCCACTTCTGAATCTTTGAGAGGGCTGGACGAGCAGACATTCCTTTCTGTTTTTGATGGCGTTCCTCAATTTGATTTGAAAAAAGAACAGCTTCCTGAAAATATAATTGAGTTATTAAGTGTTAAAACCATAGTTTTTTCTTCAAAAGGAGAATGTCGTAAGTTAATTCAGGGAGGGGGAGTAGGGATTAATAAAGATAAAACTTCTGATATAAACCTGAATATAACTGAAGAATACTTGATTAACAACAAATATATTTTAGTTCAAAAAGGGAAGAAGAATTATTATATACTAAAATTTGAATAAATGGAAAATGAAACTACTAGACAGCTGAAGGTTGCAAAACAGATTCAGCGAGATCTTGCTGAACTTATACGCAGTTGTGGAATGGCTGCTTTTGATGGAGCAATGGTCACGGTAAGCGGAGTCAGAATGAGCCCTGATTTATCCTTTGCAAAGGTGTATATAAGCGTTTTTCCTTCTAGTAAGGCGAATAAGGTTATGGAGATAATGGAGAAAAAAGGAAAGCAACTTCGTGGTGACCTTGGAAGACTTGTGGGAAAACAGTTAAGAATTGTACCAGAACTTGCATTTCATATAGATGATTCACTTGATTATGTAGAGCATATAGATGATTTGCTAAAATCATGAATCTTTCTTCCTATATAGCAAAGAGATATCTTTTTGCAAAAAAGTCGCATAATGTAATAAATATTATTTCTATAATATCTGCTGCTGGAATTGCAATAGGATGTATGGCTTTGATTGTAATCCTTTCAATCTATAATGGATTTGATTCAATTGTAAGGTCTCTTTATAGCTCATATACCCCAGATTTGGTAATTACCCCTGTAGCCGGAAAAGTTTTTTCTCCTTTCGGGGAAAAGTTTGATCTTTTAAAGAAAGATCCTTCCGTTCTCTCATTCAGTGAAGTACTGGAGGAAAATGTTTTTTTACAGTATGGAGATAAACATGTGATTGCTACAGCAAAAGGAGTGGACTCTGTATATGAACACACAACGGGACTAAAAGATCATATTGTTGAAGGAAATTTCGATTTACAATTTGGTGGAATAAGTCAGGTAGTAATCGGTAGGTTTCTTGCAATGGAATTGGGATTGAAAACACAATTTGTTACACCACTTGATGTCTATTTTCCCTCAAGAACAGGGGACGTTTCTTTGTTAAATCCAATTTCTTCACTAAAAATGGAAACTCTGTATCCCGCCGGAATTGTCTCTTTGGACCAGAATTTTGATAAGAAATACATATTTATTCCTCTTGCTTCTCTTCGCAGTTTGTTGGAATATGAAAATGAAGTTTCAGCAATTGAGATCAATTTGGTTTCCGGTGTGTCAAAAAATATACAGAAAAAGTTTTCGGAGATTCTGGGCTCAGACTATGTCATAAAAAATAAATATCAACAAAATGAGTCCCTTTATAAGTTACTTTCTTATGAAAAACTAGCTATTTATCTTATACTTCTGTTTATAATGATAATAATATCTTGTAATGTATTTAGTTCGTTATCAATGCTTATTATTGAGAAAAAATTTGATATTGAAATATTAAAATCAATGGGGGCAACAGATCGTCTGATTAAAAAAATCTTTGTTACTGAAGGGTGGTTAATATCATTTTGCGGAATCGTAGTCGGAGTCGTATTGGGATTGATGATTTGTGTAGTGCAGCAACAGTTTGGTATAGTTAAAATGCCTGGGAATTTTATTATAGATGCTTATCCGGTAGTAATAAAATTTACAGATATTCTTATAATAGTCTTTGGGGTTGGGATAATAGGGTATCTTATAGCTAGAATGCCTTTGTTGTTTTTCAGAAAAAACGCAAAAAAATAAAGAGGCCGATCCTCTGCCAGAATCAAGCCCCTTCTTGTTGTACTAAAACCTAAACCTATTAAATAGATGCTGGTTTTGTAAAAAACGTTGCATGAAAAATAAATAATTTTTTTTAAAAAATTATTTCCACCCTTGTGCTTTTATTTCAAGTTCAGCTCCCTCCGGGGTTACCAGAACACTTCCGGTTTCCGGCTTACAGAGATGCCCGATGATGTCGAAATCCTGAAATTCTTTGCGGAATGTTTCGTGTTTTTCTATAGGAATTGTAAAAATAAATTTATAGTCATCTCCTCCATTCAAAGCAGCTGTAATGGCATCAATATTTAATTCTTCAGCCATTTCGAAAGTATGGCTTGATATAGGAATTTTGTCCAGATATATTTTTGCTCCGAAATTAGTGTCTCTAGTGAGTTTTTTTATGGTATCGGCAAGACCTTTTGTTATAAAATAACCACTTGAAGGGGTTATATCAAATTCAATAAATCTATCAAGTATTGTTGGATTTATTTCCGGAGAAAGATATGCTGCCAGAATGTATTTGTATTTTGAAAGATCAGGTTGTTTCTCTTCGTCGTTAGCATCTTTGGATGTGCTTACAAAAGATACTTTTTCCCTATCAAGTACATGCATCCCCATATAGGCGGCACCTATATTCCCGGAAAGGCAAATCAAATCCATATTTTTTGCTGATTGTTTTTTTGAAAGAATCTTTTTTTTCTGTTCACCGATGGCACATAGGCTTATGCTCAATCCCGTCATGGATGGGTTAAGTTCAAGATGAAGTTCAGAAATATGATGTTCTTTTGCTGCAGCTAAAACACCTTCCCAAAACGTAGCTATGTCTTCGTAACTGAAACGGGAAGAAATTCCAAGTATTATTGAAAGTCTTTTAGGTTTATGAAAGCCGGCATAGATATTACCGATTACAGAAAGAACAGCTTTATATCCTAAATGAGTTAGTGGAGTATAGACTAAATCAAAGTCGACCCCCTCTAATAGAACAGTATGAGAAGAAATATTATCACCAAAAATTGAAATATCACCATTATTATATCCGGTTTCCTTAAATAGCCGAGAGATAGCTTCTATTTTTCCAATTTCTGAAAATGCAGTACGTTTTTTATTTTTGTCATACATAAAACTTATTTTTTACAAAAATACTTAAAAAGATTAACTTTGCGGTGCAATGGGAAAAAAAGAGAACATAATAGAAAATATTACTCAGAATGAGTATCAGCATGGTTTTGAGACGGTTTTGGAACAGGAATTTATACCTAAGGGGCTGAATGAGGATATTATAAGGTTGATTTCTACTAAAAAAGAGGAACCTGAGTGGATGTTGGATTTCAGATTGAAGGCGTATCATAAATGGATAAAAATGGTAATGCCGACATGGGCGCATCTTGATATTCCAAAGATTGATTACAATGAAATAATTTATTATGCTGCTCCAAAATTTCAATCTGATAAGAAAGAAATAGACCCTGAATTAGCGGCCACTTTTGATAAGTTGGGAATTCCTTTGCACGAAAGAAATGTTCTTGGAGGTGTTGCGGTTGATGCTGTTTTTGATTCTGTATCGGTAAAAACTACATTCCGTGAATCTTTGGCTGAGAAAGGAATCATTTTCTGCTCGTTTTCTGAGGCTGTGAAAGATTATCCTGAATTGGTAAAAAAATATTTGGCTTCAGTTGTTCCTATTGGTGATAACTTCTTTTCGGCATTAAATTCTGCTGTTTTCAGTGATGGGTCGTTTTGCTATATTCCCAAAGGAGTGAGATGTCCAATGGAACTTTCGAGTTATTTCCGTATAAATGCAAAAGGTACCGGGCAATTTGAAAGGACTCTTATTGTTGCGGAAGAAGGTTCATATTTGAGTTATCTTGAGGGATGTACTGCTCCACAGAGAGATGAAATTCAACTACATGCTGCGGTTGTGGAAATAGTAGTGGAACAAGACGCTCAAGTTAAATACTCCACCGTACAGAATTGGTATCCGGGAGATGCTCAGGGTAGAGGAGGAATATATAATTTTGTTACAAAAAGGGGAATTTGCAAAGGGGCAAACAGCAAATTGTTTTGGACTCAAGTCGAAACCGGCTCTGCAATAACGTGGAAATATCCCAGTACCATTTTGAAAGGGGATAATTCAATGTCTGAATTTTATTCTGTTGCTGTAACAAATAATTTTCAGCAGGCTGATACCGGTACAAAAATGATTCATCTGGGTAAAAATACAAGCAGCAGAATCGTAAGTAAAGGTATTTCTGCCGGAAGAAGTCAAAATAGCTACAGGGGACTTGTTCGTGTTTCTTCAAATGCGGAAGGTGCTAGAAACCATTCTCAATGTGATTCATTGTTGCTGGGTGATAAATGTGGCGCACATACATTTCCTGTAATTGAGAGTGATAATCAGAGTGCGGTTATTGAACATGAAGCGACCACATCAAAGATAAGTGAAGATCAATTGTTTTATTGTCGTCAGAGAGGAATATCTGCTGAGGATGCAGTCGGGTTGATTGTAAATGGATATGCAAAAGAGGTTTTGAATCAATTGCCTATGGAATTTGCCGTTGAAGCGCAGAAATTGTTGCAGGTCTCGCTTGAAGGTAGTGTGGGTTAAAAAAAATATAATGTTACATACGGATTTTATTTTGTTTTCAATGGGGGGAATGGGTGTCAGTTTACTGGAACTCCTTTCTGTTATAGTGGGATTGTTATGTGTCTTTTTTGCCGGAAGGGCAAAAAAAATCAATTTTTGGTTTGGTTATATATATTGTGTTCTTTTATTTATACTGTTCATGCAAAAACATCTCTATTCAAGTATGATTTTGCAACCGATTTCTCTTTTAATAAATATTGTCGGACATTACAGGTGGACACATCCTAAAAAAGGAGAAGAAAATAAGAATAAAGAACTTAAAATAACTACTATGTCGAGTAGGATAAGATGGTTCTGTGTTGCTTTAATAGTCATATTATCTTTTATATGGGGATGGATATTGAGGGAAGTGGGGCAGGTATGGCCGGATGCTTTTCCTCCCGCAACACGTCCTTTCCTGGACTCTTTTGTGACCATGATGATATTGATAGCTCAATATTTGTCTGCACAAAAGAAAATTGAGTGTTGGGGGGCATGGACTGTAGTTAATGTAACAAATGTAATACTATATATTTCTGCCGGACTGATTTTTATGCCGATAGTAAGTGCCAGCTATCTTGTTTTGGCATTTTTCGGATTCAGTTCATGGAAAAAACAAATTAAGAATCAAGAAAATGTTAATAATTAAGAACTTACACGCCTCAATAGGAGACAAGGAGATTCTAAAAGGGATTAATCTTACGGTAAAACCGGGGGAGGTTCATGCTATTATGGGACCGAATGGGTCGGGTAAAAGTACTTTATCTGCTGTATTGGCCGGACGTGATAATTATAATGTTACATCAGGTGAGGTTTTGTTTGAGGGTGAAAATTTATTTGATTTTTCTCCAGAAGAGCGGTCATGGAAAGGGCTTTTTCTTGGATTTCAATACCCTATAGAAATACCCGGTGTTACAAATGTTAATTTTATAAAGACAGCGGTTAATGAACATAGAAAAAATAAGGGTTTATTGCCTCTTTCTGCCGCTGAGTTTTTAAAACTTATGCGTGAAAGGATGGCTTTTGTTGAAATGGATAGCAGTTTTTCTTCACGTGGAGTGAATGTTGGTTTTTCGGGGGGTGAAAAGAAGAGAAATGAGATATTTCAAATGGCAATGCTTGAACCAAAATTGGCGATTCTTGATGAAACTGATTCCGGTCTTGATGTAGATGCTTTAAGAATTGTGGCCAATGGGGTCAATAGACTAAAACGCCCTGAAAATTCTACAATAGTCATTACTCATTATCAGAGACTACTGGATTATATTATCCCCGATTTTGTACATATACTTTATAAGGGAAGAATAATCAAATCAGCCGGAAAAGAGTTGGCCATGGAGGTGGAAAAGAGAGGATATGATTGGTTGATAAATGGATAAAAATATGAAAGAAAACTATTTATTTTCCCCTAAATTATCGCATAAGTTTAGTTGCAGTGTTCCTCTTAAAGGGACTTTGCAACAATTCGTAATTAACGGGAAAGTACAGGGAGAGGATAAGCCTTTTTCTTTGTATCTACCTCAGGGAAAGGAGATGGAGGATATATTGCAACTGATAAACGTTCGTACTTCTGAATTTCTTCGACCTATATATTCAAAGAAAAGTTTTTCTGATTCAAAGGATAAAGAAGAAAAACTTGAACTTGATCTGTCAAGTGAGTATTTTTTTGATAATAATTCTTCAGCACGGATATTATTGTGTTCACATACATTTTCATTAGATAGGTTTGTAACAAATGAGAATGTATCAATAAATTTAAAGGAAGGGGCTTCTGCAGAATTTATTGTGATGCAAAACGAACACAATAAGGCCACACATAATACTGTATTCAATGTAAACATTGCTGAAAAAGCAAAATTGAAAATGGTTTTTATTTCTCTTCATGGCGGTGTTATCTCAAATACACTTAATGTTTACATGAATGGAGAATTGGCGGAGTGTGATTTAAGCGGATTGTATTTGACTGATTCAAAACAAATGATGACAACCAAGATAGATTTAAATCATCTTAAGCCAAAATGCAAGAGTAATCAGTTATTTAAGGGATTACTTGATGATCATGGAGTTGCAAAGTTTTATGGGAGAATAATTGTGGCGCCTGATGCTCAAAAAACAGAAGCTTTTCAGGCAAATCATAATCTATTGATATCAAATAAGGCTAAAGCCTATACAAGACCTCAACTTGAAATATATGCAGATGATGTAAAATGCAGTCATGGTGCCACAATAGGGAGATTAAACGATCTTGAACTATTTTATATGAGGACAAGAGGAATTCCTCTTTATGAGGCAAGATTGCTTCAACAAATGGCTTTTGCATATGAGGTACTGGATAAAATTTCAAATGAAGAGTTAAAATCAAGAATGCAATCATTAGTGGAAAGAAGAATGAGAGGGGAATTTTCAAATTGTCGAAATTGCAGTAAGAATTGTTGTTAACTATAATTGTTATTTTTTTGTTGAAAACTCATTTTTGTCTCAAAAAATTGTTGCTTCTTTTTACTGTACCTTGCAATAAGATTTACTATTTTATAAATTAAGGCACAATAATTTTAATTATTGTGTGAGAATTCTCACTATTAACAAATTAGATAATGAAGACCTATAAGTATGAAGAGATACTCACTGCCAGCAGAGAGTATTTTAAAGGAGATGAGCTTTCTGCTACTGTCTGGATAAATAAATATGCACTTAAAGACTCTTTTGGAAATTTGTATGAGAAATCTCCTGACGAAATGCATTGGCGATTAGCGAATGAGTTTGCCAGAATTGAATCTAAATACAATAATCCCATATCTGCGCAGCAAATTTATAATTTGCTCAAAGATTTTAAATATATTATTCCTCAAGGCGGTCCAATGAGCGGGATTGGTAATAAGTATCAAGTTGCTTCTTTGTCTAATTGCTTTGTTATCGGACATGAGAATCCTGCTGATTCATATGGCGGAATAATGATGATTGACGAGGAGCAGGTTCAGCTTATGAAAAGAAGAGGTGGAGTTGGTCATGACTTGTCTCACATAAGACCTGCAGGTAGTGCTGTTCTTAATAGTGCCCTTACTTCAACAGGTGTTGTCCCTTTTATGGAGAGATACTCAAATTCTACACGTGAAGTTGCTCAGGATGGTAGGAGAGGAGCTTTAATGCTTTCTATTTCAATAAAACATCCTGATTCTGAGAGTTTTATTGATGCAAAAATGGAGCAGGGTAAGGTTACAGGAGCAAATGTTTCTGTAAAGATTGATGATGATTTCATGCGTGCTGCATTAACAGGAAAGACTTACAGACAACAGTATCCGGTATATGGTGATAAGCCTAAAGTTGTAAAGGATATAGATGCTGCTACACTGTGGAGAAAAATCGTACATAATGCTTGGAAATCTGCTGAACCAGGGGTTTTGTTTTGGGATACAGTATTAAGGGAATCAGTTGCTGATTGCTATGCTGACAAAGGGTATCGTACAATAAGTACAAATCCATGCGGAGAAATACCTCTTTGTCCATATGATTCTTGTAGGCTT
Source organism: Bacteroidales bacterium (assembly GCA_041670905.1). Lineage (GTDB taxonomy): Bacteria > Bacteroidota > Bacteroidia > Bacteroidales > UBA932 > JBAXYG01. Next base: position 4,477 of record JBAXYG010000007.1, on the reverse strand, counting down.
ATAGCCATCAACCTTTATTCATATGTAGATAATCCATTTACGCCGGAAGCAAAATTTAATTTTGATTTGTTTAAAGATCATTGTGCTAAAGCTATGAAATTGATGGATGACTTGATTGATCTTGAAATGGAGAAAATCGAAGCTATCATTGAAAAGATAAAGAATGATCCTGAAGATGAAATAATAAAGAGGACTGAACTTGAATTGTGGGAAAAAATCAAGATGAAATCTTTAGGAGGAAGAAGAACAGGGCTTGGGATTACGGCTGAGGGGGATATGTTGGCTGCATTAGGACTTAGATATGGGACAAACAGTGCAATAGAGTTTGCCGTAAAAGTTCAAAAAACGTTAGCTATCGAAGCCTATCGCTCTTCAGTTATTATGGCAAAAGAAAGAGGTGCTTTTCCTATATATGAAGCCGAAAGAGAGGTAAATAATCCTATGATTCTTCGTATTAAAAATGAAGATAATGCTTTATATGATGAGATGGTAAAAGTGGGAAGAAGAAATATATCAATGCTTACAATCGCTCCCACGGGGACTACAAGTATGATGACCCAGACCACATCAGGTATTGAACCTGTTTTTAGAGCTTTTTATAAACGCAGGAAAAAAGTGAATCCAAATGACAAAAATGTTACTATTTCGTATAAAGATGATGTAGGAGATTCCTTTGAAGAATTCTATGTTTTTCATCATAAATTTATAAAATGGGCTGAAGTACAAGGGTATAAAAAAGAAGATATTATGAAAATGAGTTCTGAAGATCTTGATCTTTTGATTCAGAAGACTCCTTTTTATAAAGCTTCGGCAGAAGATATAGATTGGGTTGCAAAAGTAAAAATGCAGGGAGAAATTCAAAAATGGGTGGATCATTCTATAAGTGTAACAGTCAATCTTCCTGAAAACATAACAGAAGATGTTGTCGGGGAAGTTTATAAAACAGCGTGGGAATCCGGTTGTAAGGGGGTTACGGTCTATAGAGAAGGTTCTCGTTCGGGAGTGTTGCTTTCTGCAAATAAAGAGGAATTGGTTCTTAAACCTAAAGTTCGTCCTAAATCTCTTGAGGCTGATGTTATCCGTTTCAGAAACGGTACAGAAAAATGGATAGCACTTGTTGGAAAATATAATGGGAAGCCTTATGAAATATTTACCGGTATTCTTGATGAAGAGACTAGAAATATTCCACTATCAATAGAAAAAGGGTGGATTGTAAAGGAGAAGGATATAAATTCGAAGAATTCCCGTTATGATTTTCACTATGTAGATGCCTATGGATATCCTAATGTTGTTGGAGGTATTTCTCATATGTTCAACAAAGAGTTTTGGAATTACGCGAAACTGATTTCCGGAGTTATCCGTAATGGCATGCCAATTATAGATATTTTGAATCTTGTTCAGGGCCTTGAATTGGATAGCGAATCAATCAATACATGGAAAAATGGTGTTGAAAGGGCATTGAAAAGATACATTCCCAACGGAACAAGAGATGAAACCGGGAAAAAATGCACAAATTGCAATAGTCACAATTTAGTATATCAGGAGGGGTGTTTAGTTTGTATGGACTGCGGTTACTCAAAATGTGGCTGATAATGAAAAAATGATAGTTTTTCCAAACGCAAAAATTAATTTAGGCCTTAACGTTATTGAGAAACGTTTAGACGGATTTCATAATCTTGAGAGCCTTTTTGTTCCTTATTTTCTATGTGATATACTTGAGGTGGTTCAGGAAGAAAAGTTTTCCATGAACCTTTACGGCATAAAATACGACGGAAAGCCAATGGATAACTTGTGTGTCAAGGCTTATGATCTTTTAAAGGAAATATACGATCTACCTCCTGTTGGTATATATCTATTTAAAAAAATTCCGGTAGGAGCAGGTTTGGGAGGAGGTTCTTCAGATGCCACCTCTACTTTATGTCTTCTTAATAAAATGTTTTCTCTTAATATTAGCGATAATGATCTTTCTGGTTATGCGGTTCAATTAGGCAGTGATTGTGCTTTTTTTATATATAATAAACCGATGATTGCCAGAGGAAGAGGAGAAATACTTACTCCATATAATATTTCCTTTGACAACTATATTATAGAATTGGTAGTACCATCCATATTTGTATCTACCAAAGATGCTTATACGGGAATTATTCCCAATAAGCCTGCAAAATCTCTACAGGAAGTCTTGTCATATCCTATTGAGGAATGGAAAGAATTGTTGGTAAATGATTTTGAAAAGAGTATTTTTCTTAAATATCCATTACTTGCTTTGGAGAAAGAGGCATTATATGAACGTGGTGCCGTATATGCATCAATGTCAGGCTCCGGTAGTTCTCTATATGGAATCTTCAGAAAATAAAAGTCATTTATCTTTCAGTTTCCCAAATAAGTTGGTAATCAAGAAGTTTTTGCTCAAGGTTTGCCTTTGAAACTTTGATTTTTACTTTGTCTCCAAGATTAAATACCTTCTTACTTGCTTTACCAATAATGTTATATTTTTCTTCATTAAACATCAGATAATCTTCTTTAACTTCTTTGAGCATTACCATTCCTTCAATCTTTGTGGGTTCAATTTCGACATACATACCCCATTCGGTAAGACCGGAAATAGTTCCTTCAAATTCTTGACCCACTTTATCTTGCATAAATTCAACGAGTTTATATTTGATGCTTGAACGTTCAGCCTCTGTGGCAATTTGTTCTCGTTCAGATGAATATTTGCAGCATTCTTCATAATAAGATTTATCCTGTGATTTGGCTTTGTCAAGATATAGGGAAAGCAGACGGTGGACCATCATATCAGGATAACGTCTTATGGGTGAAGTAAAATGTGTGTAGAATTCAAATGCCAATCCGTAGTGTCCAACATTGTCTGTTGAATAGTGTGCACGGGCCATTGCACGTAAAGCCATCATTTCAAGAGCATTCTCTTCAGGTTTGTCTTTAGATGTACTAAGCAGAGAATTAAGTGTCCTTGATATATTTTTGGCATTATCAGTAGGGCCTAATGTATATCCAAAATTTTTAGCAAAAGAACGAAGACCATCAAGTTTATCCGGATTCGGTTGCTCGTGTACGCGATAAACGAAAGTAGGGTTTTTAATACCACATTTTCGGGCTACAAATTCTGCAACATTACGGTTAGCAAGGAGCATAAACTCCTCAATAAGCCAGTTGCTCTCTTTTGTCTCTTTTTGATATACAGATATAGGTTTTCCAGTCTCATCAACTTGGACTTTCATCTCAGGTCTTTCAAAATTTATTGCTCCATGGTCAAAACGTTTTTTACGTAAAATTGAAGCTAGCTCTTGGAGTTGAAGAATCTCTTTGCATAGAGGTCCTTTCATGGTTTCAATTATTTCTTGTGCTGCTTCATAGTCAAATCTGTAATCAGAATTAATAATTGTCCTGCCAAACCATGTTTTAAGTACTTTTGCTTTATCATCCAATTCAAATACAGCAGAATAACATAATTTATCTTCTTTCGGTCTTAGAGAACATAGTTTGTTGGAGAGATTTTCAGGAAGCATAGGGACAGTTCTATCTACCAGATATACTGAAGTGGCACGATTGTATGCCTCTTTATCAACTACACTACCAGGTGTTACATAAAATGTAACATCGGCAATATGTACACCAACTTCCCAATTGCCGTTCTCCAGTTTCCTTATGGAAAGTGCATCATCAAAATCTTTTGCATCGGTTGGGTCGATTGTAAATGTAGTGATACTTCTGAAATCTCTTCTTCTGTTAATCTCTGCCGGCTCTATTTTGTCTGATATCTGTTCTGCTGCTGCCTCAACCTCAGGTTCAAATCTATAGGGAAGTGCAAATTCGGCTAAAATAGAGTGCATTTCAGTATCATTATCACCGGGCTTTCCCAGCACATCCACAATTTTCCCAATAGGCTCTACACTGCTTTTAGGCCATTCGGTAACAATTACTGCCACTTTCATTCCTTTTTCTGCTTTTAGCGTTCCTATTGTTGGCAGATCTTCCAACCTTTCAACAGGAATCCGTATATCGTATGGCATGTTTTTACTCTCTATAATTGCCCATACCTGATTGCCTCTTGTATGAAGAATACCTATATGTGGCTTTTTTGAGCGTTCAATGATATGAATAATTTCTCCCTCTATTCGACGGTTTCCGGATTTCTTTTTAAGAATAGCTACTTTAACAGTATCTCCGTTCAGAGCACCTTTTAATTTTTTATAAGGGACAAAAATATCATCCGCAATGTTGGGACGAACGACAAATCCAAATCCTTCACGAGTCAGGCTCACTACACCGATTACTTCTTCAGCATCTTTTTTGCGCTGATTATAACTAGATTCGATCTCCCTTGAATACTTTTTTCTATCATTTGGGCTTGTCGACCTCTTGTTAATATCTTTGTTTCTATTTTTATCCATATTTCAGTAACTTTGTATCAATTATAATTGAACAAATTTAATAAAAATTATGGATAAGAGAGTACTTT
>JBAXYG010000006.1:0-17517 GCA_041670905.1 Bacteroidales bacterium | reverse complement strand
TCTGAGGCATTATCATTTAATCTATGAACAGCATATGCTGCATCAAAAAGTGCAATACCTTTTTTTGTACAAAAATCCACTATTTTTTCACGACAGAAACTTTGAGAATCTTCATCAACAAAAAAAGATTTATCCCCATAAAAAATATATCCCATTATACGCCACATATCATTCTGAAAATTAGGATAATAAAACTCCATTGACCATCTGTTCCGTTTAGGTGGAAAACTGCCCAACATCAAAAGTTTAGCTTCATGGGGCAAAAAAGGCTTTAATGGATGATATTCTATCAACATATTTTGTGTAAAAATAATAAAATAATAATGTTCATAGCTATCAATACTGTTCCTACAAAAAAGACCATCTATCACTAGACGGTCTTTTGAGCGGAAAACGAGACTCGAACTCGCGACCCCGACCTTGGCAAGGTCGTGCTCTACCAACTGAGCTATTTCCGCAATATTTCAATTTTAATTCTAAATCAAAACCAGCTACAGATATTCTCTATATTGGGATTGCAAAGGTAAAAAGATTTTTTCCCCTTGCAAAAAAAAATACCTATATCTATAATTTATACATAACCAGACTCTCTATAAACCTTTATATACATCTTTTTTATTTGCAACAGTACTTAGTTTTATGGTTCTTAATCAAATAACAGTCTCAAATTCTTTTAAAAATCTTACATCATTTTCAAAATAGTGTCTCAAATCTTTTACCTGCCATTTCAGCATTGCAATCCTTTCTATACCCATGCCAAAAGCAAACCCGCTATATACCTTACTATCAATGCCTGATGATTCAAGAACATTAGGATCAACCATACCACATCCCATAATCTCCAACCAACCAGTACCTTTACATATGTTACATCCTTTTCCCTTGCAAATATTGCAACTTACATCCACCTCTGCACTTGGCTCCGTGAATGGGAAATATGACGGCCTCATTCGAATTTGAGTCTGCTCTCCAAACATCTCTTTTGCAAATAATAAAATAGCTTGTTTAAGGTCAGCAAATGATACGTTTTTATCTACATATAACCCTTCAACCTGATGAAAAATGCAATGGGCACGCGCCGAAATAGCTTCATTTCTAAAAACTCTACCTGGACAGAGCACCCTTATTGGAAGTTCCATTTTCTCCATTGCCCTGACCTGGACAGAAGAAGTATGAGTACGAAGCAATATGGGATTATCTCCAGTAGAGATAAAAAAAGTATCTTGCATATCACGTGCAGGATGTTCTGGAGGAAAATTCAAGGCTCCGAAAACATGCCAGTCATCTTCGATCTCCGGACCCTCAGCAACCGTATATCCAAATTTTTTAAATATCGAGATAATCTCTTCCCTTGTGATTGAAATAGGATGCCGCGCACCAAGTTCAATTTTATCTCCTGGTTTAGTAAAATCAAAAGTAGAGGTCGATAATTCATCATTTTCTTCAAATGAAGTACGTAAAGAATCAATTTTAGCCTGTGCTGCATTCTTTAAGTTATTCAACTTCTGCCCAAATTCTTTTTTTTGTTCTGGTAAAATATCCCTAAATTCTTCAAAAAGTTTTGTGACTTCGCCTTTCTTTCCTAAGAGCTTTATTCTTATCTCTTCAATTTCTTGCTCCTTTTGTGCTTTTAATTGATCAATAGCGGCCAAAAGTTCCTCAATTCTATCGTTCATTTTTTATAATTATCAATATTTCAGGATGCAAATTTAATAATAATCCTTACCATTCTACAGCCTTCCTGCTTAAAGGCATGGTCATACATCTAGCTCCTCCACCTCCACGAGGAAGCTCAGATCCCTGAATAGTAATGCAACACCTATTATAAGCATCAATATTTTTTTCTCCATTAATAACATCCCATGCAGAAATTATCTCAAATCCATTTTTATTCATCTCATTGAGAGTTGCCTCATTTCTTGCATAACAAATCACTTTCCCGGGAGCAAAAGCAAAAAAGTTTGCTCCACTATGCCATTGTTCCCTCTCCTGATCCCACTCATCTTCTGCTCCGCCACAAATAATAGAATCCATATCAAGGCCTAACCTCTTTAAAACTGATGGAATGTTCAAGACAGATTTTATTTTTGAAACTCTTCCATTTTCTATTGTAATATGAACAGTCTGATAATGATGGTCTCCTAAAATTAATGGATCAAAAACCATACATTTATCCTTATCAAGCATGGTAAAAACCATATCAAGATGAATAAAAGATTCTGGAGAATCAGGAAGCTGCTGTACAATAATATGTTTTTTGCCTTCTGAATTGGCTTTACATAAACGTGAAATCAGAAGATCAATACCTTGAGAACTGCTTCTTAACCCATTACCAATCAAAATAATATCTTCTCTTAATATCAATACATCACCACCTTCAATAAAAACATCATTATTTGTAGGCTGAAAATCATGTGCGTTTATTATATCACAAGAGAAAGAGCCACTTCCCTTATAGATTGCCTCCATAATCAGAGATTCTCTCATTCTCACTCTATTTGCCATCCTGCATATAAGAGCATTATTTCCTATTGTAACAGAAGAATCTCTGGTAAAATAAAAATTATAGAGCGGAAAAAGAGCATAATACTCATCTTTAAGAAAAGAAGTAAGGGTATTGATTTTTGCCGGAAGCCCTTCTATTAGTACTTTTGCCAAATTCTGAGAACTCATTTCCATCAATTGTTCAAAATAATCAGTTGCTTGTTCTGCAACACATATTTTTCCAATCAACGATTCCCTCTGCTCTTTATTATCCAAAACTTTTACAAGAAGATCTTTTACATAATATACTTTTGATACCTTTGAAAGCACTCTATCAAGTTGTTCATATTCTTTTTGAGCAATAGATAAATTAAGGATGTCACTATAAAGCGCACGCTGGGCCATTTTAGGCGTCATGTTTTCCACTTCAGCACCGGGGGTGTGAAGTAACACGGCATTCAGATCACCTATTTCGGATTGAATATCAATCTTTAAAACCCTATCTGCCATATATTAAAGGTATTTTGATTTTTCTTTAACAGTAAGATCTACAAGAATTTCCTTCATCACTGAATCTTCGCGTGGACAAATTAACAGAACATCTTCTGTATCTATAATTATGAAATTATCCAAATTTCTTGCAACTACCAACTTATCTTTATTTTCCTCATGAATAATAGTTTTTGTAACCTTTTCAACTAATGCATTTGAAGTTTTAATAATATTATCATTAGAGTCTTTACTTGATGATTGATTATATAAAGAACCCCAAGTACCAATATCGGACCATCCAAAATTAGATAAAAATACAACAGCCTTATTGGTCTTCTCCATTATACCATAATCAATTGAAATAGCCGGACACTCTTCATACACCTTACGGATGAATTCTTCTTCCTTTGAAGTATAATAATATTTTTCTCCGCCCTTAAACAGAGTAGTCACTTCAGGGAGAAATTTCTCCATTTCACTTTTAATCGTTTTAAGATTCCAAATGAACATTCCTGAATTCCAGAAAAATTCTCCTGTTTCAAGAAATACTTTCGCGAGTTCTTCATTTGGCTTTTCTGTAAATGTTTTGACAGCATATATTGAGTGCTCATTAATTATTCTTGATTCACTCTTATTGGCCTGAATATATCCATAATTTGTATCGGGACGTGTGGGTTTTATTCCTATAGTCAAAAGTTCATTATTTCTGGAAGCATAATTAAGAGAACTCAAAACAGTGTCTAAAAAATTATTTTCTCCAACAATAAGATGATCAGATGGAGAGACAATAACTGTTGCTTCGGGATTTTTAGAATAAAGTTTATATGTAGCATATGCAACACATGGCGCAGTATTTCTTTTATATGGTTCTAAGAGAATATTTTCCTCTTTTATTTGAGGCAATTGCTCTTTAACAATATCTAAATATTGAGTAGTGGTAACCACAAGAATATTCTCTTCTGGAACAATATTGGCAAACCTATCGTAGGTTAATTGAATAAAAGATTTTCCCAGTCCCAAAATATCAAGAAATTGTTTTGGATAAGCATTTCTGCTAACAGGCCAAAAACGACTTCCAACGCCACCAGCCATAATAATACAATAGTTATTTTTATCCATAATATTTAATTAAAATCAATAAATAGGAAAGAAAGCATTTTCTATGTAGTCAAGTTCAACTCTACTTCTATAGAATAAAACAGAAACAATATCAAATTGCAACTCTTTTGTTACTCTTTGTTGGAAAATATATTTACGCGCTGCGCCAACAATATTATTCTGTTTTTTTTTATCCACATGCTCAAAAGGAGAGAGTTGTGCGGGAGCTTTTAATGACTTTACTTCAATTACATGTATATAATTTTCACTTTCCATTATCAAATCAATTTCTTTATGTTCCACCCTCCAATTTCTTTCTTTGAGTACAAATCCACGATTCAATAAGTATACCAGAGCCATATCTTCAGCCATCCTACCTTGTTCCATCTCTCTGCTCATAATCCCCCCTATTTTCTACAAATATACAAAATTTTCAAAACGATATAAAAAAAGAGGCCACCAAAAAGGTAGCCTCTAAATATTTTTTTGTTATTATCTAATTAGTTGAATATATATCGTAAACTAATTTGCATTGAATAAGTAGAACCTGTTCCTATACTCTTTCTCCAAGTTTCGGTCAATTTTTCAGTTCCGTTAACCATATATTGATATACAGGAGTTTCATTGTTCTTAAATGCACTTGTATTTGTAAGTTTCAAAATACTTGACTTGTTGTAAGAATATACATTACCCCACTCCGAATTAAGTAAATTACCTACATTTAAGATATCCAATCCAAGTTGAAGTGTATGTCTCTTACCTTTAACATTCATAAAGAAATCCTGAGTAAGTTTAATATCAAATGAATTTGTCCAAGGATAAACAACACCGTTCATTTCAGCATACTGACCTTTACGTGTCTTTAAATAATCATCTTGTTTAATATATGACCAAAAATCATTAGCTTGTTCTTTAGCCGTATAAAGGACTGAAGCACCATTCACATTCTTATATGTGTAATCTTTGAAAGTAAGTTCACGTCTACTCCTAGGTACGTAAATAAGGTTATATCCACCACCATCACCTACAACGTTAGAAGTATAAGTATATGAGAATCTACCTTGAGGACCACCATTATAGAACATTGAGATAGCAGATGCAAAGTGTTTACCGTATTCTTTACGATAGCTAACTGAAGCAATAAGTCTGTGAGGCATCACATAACTTGCATAACTCAAATCAAGAGCATTATTACCGTTTACTGTAGCAGGAATATTCCAAGCAGAGTACATTTGATCTCCAACACCGTCACCCAATACCTTAGAGGCACTATGTGAATATGCAACCATAGCAGTAAAGCCGTTTTGGAATGCTTTTTCTAATTTAGCAGTAATTGAATAATAATAACCAGATTTATCTGCATTTGTTAATAAATAAGCATTTTTAAGTTTGCTGTCATAGTAACTGCCATAATACATACGGTTGTCCTTTGAACCTTCAATATTTGAAAGAACACCTGATTTAACACCAACGTTAACAACTTGTGTAGGATTTATATCATTATTGTAAACTCCTTCTAATGTACCTGTCATACCCCAAGGCAACTTAACATCTAAAGCCAATGAAGTCTTCCATGTTTGAGGCATTTTTAAACCAGGATCTACAAGAGAGCAACTTGAAATTGACGGAGTAGTACCAGGAGTAAAACTTCCACCATAAATTTGGCTTAGCATCTCCATTCTGTCGCTAGTGAAAGTAGGAACGATTCCTTTACCCTTAACACCTGCATATGTTGTTTGAAGAACACCTGAATCACCTGCCTGAGCAACAGCCCAAACGAAAGGAATACGTCCTGTAAACAAACCTGTACCTCCACGAAGAACAACTTTACGGTTGCCTATCAAATCCCAGTTGAATCCTAATCTAGGAGAAAACATTACTTTAGTTGTAGGGAAATTGGTTGTATTATAGTACCCGTTATTGTTTGCTCTTACAGCTAATTGAGTAGTAGCTACCTGTTCGTTGTAAGTAGTCAAAGCCGGGAACATAGGAAGTTCTAAACGGATACCAGCGGTTACTTTAAATCTATTGCTAATTGCAAGTTCGTCTTGAAGATAGATAGAAAGTTGGTTATAGTCAAAAGAAGGAAATGCTTGTGAGAAATCTTCATTGTTTGAGTGAGTAATTGCAAATTGTTGCGGATCATTAAATACAGTTCCATTAGCAATTGCATCAGCCAAATCTTCTTCACTGTCAAATGCAAATTGATAATAACCTGCACCAAATCTTTGGAAACCGTTCTTGGTCTTGTTGTGTTCATATTGTAAACCTGCCAGGAAATTATTTATTCCAACACTATATGATACTTCATCTGTAATATTAATGGTTTGAACATCTCTTAAGTTACCATAAGAGAATAATTCGGTACCAAATGAAGTGTATATATTCCCTGCAACTGCAATATCAACAAACGGGAATTCAGCGCCATCTACCGTACGAGGTTCATATTGGTGAGAATATGAAGCACGTAGAGTATTATTCAAACGACCATCAAAAAAACGTGAATTCAACTCGGCAGCTAATGAAGAAAAGTTCTGTTCCTGATAATATCTTGCGTTTTGAAAATAAAGAGCTGTCATAGCTGTACGGTTATTTGATGTAAAGTTTCTGTTTCCCAAACCTGAGGTTGAAGTAGAAGGAGCAGTAGGATTCTTTGCCTGTGTATTACTGTAACGAATATTAAATTTATGATTTTTGGAAATATTCCAGTCAATACGACCTAAGAATTTAAACCCTGGACTCTTTGACGAATAACCTTGATATTCACCCGTTTCATAGTCATATGTTTTCAATAGATAACTGCGCAAAGCATCCATAACAGTAGCAGATGGACGAGCAACATTATTTGAACCATCAGTATATTGATTTGAAGAAGTTGAAGCAATGCGTGAAGGACCCGGTTCAACTGAGTCATCAAACTCAACATTTAAAAAGAAAAATAATTTGTCTTTAATAATAGGACCACCTACACGTGCTCCATAAGTTAATCTTTGAGAATTACTTATTTCAAACTCAACATCACCCACCTTAGTACCAACGAAATTTTGATTATTGAAGTATGTGTACGCTGAAGCAGAGAATTCGTTAGAACCGGAACGAGTAACTGCATTAATAGAACCACCAGTAAAACCACTTTGACGAACATCATAAGGAGTAATAGAGATAGATACTTGTTCAAGTGCATCTAAAGAAATAGGAGAACCGTTTGCTGGAAGGTTTGTTCCAATACCGAAAGCGTTATTGAAAGCAGCACCATCGACAGTCACAAAGGATTGACGGTAATTACCACCACCAACATAAGCGTAACTTCCTGATACATATGCCTGAGGGGTCATCTTTAAAAGATCATTCACACTACGACTTACAGTAGGTACATTTTGAATTGCACGAGCATCAACAGAGGTCATAGCGCCAGCGCGGTCAGATTTCATATTTGAATTGACAGCCTCAGCTGTAATAATCAACTCCTCCAATCCAATAGTTTCTTCCTGCAATTCCTGATTGATAACAAAGTTATCAGCAAGAGCCACATAGATACCGGTAGTTTCAACTGTACGATAACCCATAAGTTGTATTTTTACAGAATAAGGGCCACCGGGAAGAATGTTCATAATACGATAATTACCAGAATTATCGGTAATAGAGTAATACTGAGTACCAGAAGCAGTGTGAGTAGCTATAACAGCAGCACCGGAAATACCACCTTTTGCATCAGTAATTTTACCACTCATTGAAGAGGTTGTAACCTGAGCGAACATAAGAACGGTCATGAACAACCCTAAAGCCACCATGGCAAATTGCCTAATTGTTTGTTTCATAGTTTTTTCAAATAATTTTTAGATATTTTATGAAGCAAAAGTAACAAATCGACTTCGATTTGCCCAAAATATTTATAAAAAGTTGCAATAGTGTCAATTTATTTTTCAACAAATAATTTTTTTATTGTTGAAAACATTAATACCTTTGCAATGTTAGAAATCGGTGGACAGATTTGACTGCTTGCGACCACGTAAAAAAATGCTAAAACGAACTTGCTTCGGGCATAACTTGTCAAATCTATTCTACGATAAGAAAGATTTGATTTTTTTATTTATAATACAAAGTTATGTCATACTTATTTACATCAGAATCAGTATCTGAAGGCCATCCTGATAAGGTTGCCGATCAGATTTCAGACGCAATCCTTGACGATTTTCTTCGTCAGGATCCAGAATCGAGAGTTGCTTGTGAAACTTTCGTAAGTACAGGACTTGCCGTTATTGGCGGGGAAATCACCACACATCATGCATATGTTGATATTCAGGCTGTTGCAAGAGATGTTATCAGAAAAATAGGATATACAAAAAGTGAATATAAATTCGACGCTGATTCATGCGCAATATTATCTGCACTTCATGAACAATCCACAGACATTGCCCAAGGTGTTGACCGTACAGAACAGGGAGCCGGAGATCAGGGAATGATGTTCGGATATGCCTGTTCTGACACTGAAGAATATATGCCGTTAGCTTTAACTCTATCACATATTGCACTTATTGAATTGGCAAAAATAAGAAGGGAAGAAAATTCCCGCATGCCATATCTCCGACCTGATGCAAAAAGCCAATTTACTATTGAATATGACGAAAATAACGAGCCAATACGTGTTCATACTATTGTTATATCAACTCAACATGATGAATTTGCAGACGACAAAACAATGTTGAAAAGAATCAAAGAAGATGTAAAAAATGTTCTGATTCCACAAATTATTGCCCGTCTGCCCAAAAAGACAGCCGAACTATTCAAAGATGATTATATTTTACATGTAAATCCAACAGGAAAATTTGTTATTGGAGGCCCACATGGAGACACTGGTCTTACTGGAAGAAAAATAATTGTTGATACTTATGGTGGTAAAGGAGCACATGGAGGTGGAGCTTTTTCGGGAAAAGATCCAAGTAAAGTTGATCGCTCAGCTGCTTATGCCGCACGATATATCGCAAAAAATATGGTAGCGGCAGGCATTGCCAAAGAAATGTTAATTCAAATCGCTTACGCTATCGGAGTAGCTAAACCGGTAAGTATTTTTGTGAACACTTACGGAACAGCAAAAATTAATATTAGTGATGGAGAAATAGCAAAAAAGATAAGTGATATTTTTGATCTCCGCCCGGCAGCAATTATTGAAAAATTCGGGTTAAAAAATCCTATTTACCAAGCCACTGCTGCATACGGGCATATGGGAAGAGATCCTTATGAAAAAGAGGTAGAATTAATCAGAGATGGAAAGTCCATCAAAAAGAATATTCAATTCTTTGGTTGGGAAAAACTTGATGCAGTAGATCTATGCGCCAAAAATATCCGCTAATTCATTCCAGAAACTTTCCACACTTTATCAACCTTGGAAACAGTCAAACTTTTAGAAATTGATTGTTCCGCTCCTGCAGGATATATTTCATATTCTACGAAAGCCTCTTCAGGGACAGATTCGGTATCAATTTTGATAATCTTGAATGTTGTCTTTTTTGAGGCTTCTTCTATAATCTTCTTGATCTCATCATTTACATATTCTCTGTCAGAAATGACAATCTTCAATGTTTCAGCCAATTCACTTGTACAAAAAGTATAGGCTGCATCATAATCCATTGCAAAATATCCGTTCAAAAATCCGTTTACGCTCTCTTTTACCTTATCTTCCGTACTGGTACATGACATCAACGCAAAGCATATTGCTAACATTGAAAAAAATAACACTAATTTTTTCATACTTTTTTGTTTTAATTATATATCCAAATTAACTACAGTAATACCGGAACCTCCTTGTTCTATGCATTCATCTCTAACTGAAGATACACCGGGAATTGTTTTCAGATATTTTTGTATCTCTTCTCTCAGAATCCCATTACCTTTTCCATGCAGAATTTTTACCTCAGACATTCCCAGCATTAAGGAATCATCAATAAATTTTGTTACAATATCTATTGCCTCGTTAAGACGCTCTCCCCTTATATCAATATTGGGCTTAAAATTAAGCTTTCTCTCTGAAATAGATGAAGAATCATAGCTAAAAGTATTTCTTGACTCCTTTATTTTCTCTTTATATTGTTGATTAGAAATACGTTCAATCTTATCTGGAGACATTATACTAATAATACTACCTATTGAAACTGAGACATTTTTTGACGAAATCTGTGTGATTTCACCTATCAGGTCACTGCTTTTAACCTTAACCTTATCTCCTAACTTTAATGGTCCTTCATTCTGGAGTTTTTCTGAAACAGCCAAAGAATTTATTATTGATAAATTACCTTTTGAGCGCTTTTCTTTTCTTTCCTGTTCTCTTTTTTTACGTGCAATAAGCTGCTCCATCTTTTTGGCAATTATTATATCAGTCTCATCTTCAACTTCTTGTTCCACTTTCTTTTGAAAAGCTTCAAGATCTTTACGAACCAATTTAGTCTTCTCTTTCTCGGCCTGAGACTCTTTTATTTCCCTGATTGTTTGTTCTATTTTTTGATTTGCCTGGGCAAGGATATCCTTAGCCTCTTTTCTTGCCTCATCAATTATTCCTTTCTTAAGATCTTTTATATCACCAAGTTCTTTTTGATATTTTTCTGTAAGTCCTTCAAGTGTCTTATCCGTACTCTTTATGTGTGCCAATTTCTCATCAAGAACTCTCTTGTTTCTTGCTATTTTTCTTAAATGTCTCTCAATGCTCACAAATTCACTTCCGGCACGCTCTTCAGCTCCTTTAACTATAAATTCCGGCAAACCTATATTTCTTGCCAATTCAAAAGCAAATGAATTACCAGGAAGTCCCATTTCAAGTTTGAACATCGGCTGGATATTGGCTACATCAAATAGCATTGCACCGTTGACAACTCCTGAGCTATTATTTGCATACAATTTAAGATTTGTATAGTGGGTTGTAATCACACCATAAGCCCCCAAGCGATCAAGCTCGGCAAGTATGGACTCAGCTATGGCTCCACCGGCTGTTGGTTCTGTTCCGCTTCCAAATTCATCTATCAATACCAAGGAACGATTATTAGCGTGATTTACTATATCTTTCATATTTCTTAAATGGGAACTATATGTACTTAAGTCATTTTCAAGCGATTGTTCATCTCCTATATCAATAAAAATATCATCAAATATCATCATCTCCGATATTTCAGAAGTAGGAACAAGCATCCCCCATTGAAACATATATTGTAACAAACCTACCGTCTTCAAGCAGACCGATTTACCACCAGCATTAGGACCGGAGATTAATAATATGTGTTTTTCTCTAGTTAAGTTGAGGGTAAGCGGAACAATTTCCTTTTTTTCTTTACGGAGAGTACTTTCAAGAAGCGGGTGTCTTGCCTTTCTGAGTGACAGTTCTCCGGTTTTAGAAATAATAGGCATACCTGCTATCATATCAAGAGACACATATGCTTTTGCCATAATAAAATCTATCTCTCCAAGATACTCTGCAGAAGCAATAAGTTCAGGCAAATATGGACGCAAAAAATCCGTGAAGTCAATGAGAATCTTTAATATTTCCCTTTGTTCCTCAAACTGAAGTTCCCTAACCTGATTATTAAGTTCCACAACCTCCAAGGGCTCTACAAAGGAAGTTTTTCCACTTGAAGATTCATCATATACTATACCAGGGACCTTTTTTTTATTTGCAGAGGAAACAGGAATAAGAACTCTCCCATCACGCATGGAAATTGATACATCTTCATCTATAATGCCTTCAGATTGCGCTCTTTTTAAAATACTAAAAATTCTTTTTGAAATAGTTCCCTCTTTTTCCTTCAATGAACGCCGTATGTTTTGGAGATCCAAAGAAGCAGTATCTTTTATTTCTCCGAATTTATCTATTATTATATTTATTCTTCTGCCAACCTCTGGATATACAACAATAGATTCGGACATTTTTCTAAGATTAGGATATAAATCTTCCTTACTACTCTGAAAAAAAAGGATGACTTTCTGTAAAATTTCCAATGAAGTGCGAAGTTTCCCAAGAGAAATCACATCAATATAAGAGGAACCAACAGTAAGAGGGACTAAAAATAATTTAGTATCTATAAATCCACTTGAAGGAAAACTATCCTCAAACATACAAATAAGGCGCATCTCATCAGTAAGAACAAGCCTACTACGTATTTCCTGTTCATCACATGATATTGTCTCCACTTCTACGCGATTTGCAGCATATTGTGTGGAGCACCTGTTAGTAACCAACACTTTAATTCTATCAAATCCTATTTTTTGCTCTAATTTCACCTATATGAATTTTCTATTGAAAGACGTAATTCAGTGATACTATTCATCTTCTTCATCTCGCCATTTATTATATAAGATATTTCACCTGTCTCTTCCGAAACAACAATAGCCTCAGCATCTGTCTCCTCGGTTATTCCTATTGCTGCTCTGTGACGCATACCAAATCTTGGAGAAATATTATAACTCTCAGTAATAGGTAATGTACATCTGGCAGCAATTATTTTATTTTTTGATATTATCATAGCACCATCATGAAGCGGAGAATTTTTAAAGAAAATATTTTCTATCAATCTTCGGTTGATATTTGAATTCAAGATATCACCTGTTTCAGCAAAGGAGTCAAGAGATGATTGATGTATAAGAACAATCAACGCACCGGTTTTAGTTTCAGACATCTTTCTACACGCAGCCGTAATTTCTTCAAGAACTTCTGTACTTATTGTTGAATCCTGTCCATGACTAAACAACCCTCGCAAAAATCCTTTTCTTTTTGTGTTTGAAGCATATTTTTGTCCCAAATGAAGTAGAAAACGGCGGATCTCCTGCTGGAAAAGCACAATCAAGGCAATTACGCCTACTCCAAGCACTTGTCCAATAATTGTAGATAATAGCTTCATATTTAAGGCTCTTACCACTATCCAGGCAACATATATTAAAATTATACCTGAAAAGATACTCATGGCAGCAGTACCCCTTATAAGTTTGATAATCTCATAAATGAGAAGAGCAACCAAGAGAATATCAAGGACATCTATAAATGAGATATTTATAAAATCTAACATGTCACAAATATAACAAAAAAGAGAGCTATTTCTTCCATAATATTTTTTTACCAAATCCTAGCCGGTTGTCTGTATATTTTATTTCATCCAATTTCAACAACCAAACCTCTCCTCCCTTCAATATTGCATAAGGGAACCTTTTAAGATAAATAAGTTTGTACTTGTCAAAAAAAGAATTATCACATTCTTGCACGGTAGCCCTGAATTGGAGTCCACGAATAAGTCCCACATGCTCTGTTTCAAGCATAATTGATCCTGTTACACAACTATTTTTTTTAAAAAGAAGTGCATGTCTTGTTTCTTTTTCGGAGGTAATAATAAAACTTGATTCTTTTTCAAAAAATGCATAAAAAGCATTTGCGCACCACAAGTCGTCTTCATATGCGGCCGCTACAGTCATTACATGATGTTCCTCAATAAATTCTATAACTCTTCTATCAATCATACTAACAAAAATAGGGCTTTTTTATAATTTTGAATAAAATAGTTTATATGAAGGGTTTTCTTAGAATCATATTGAAAGAATTAAACTATCACTTATACGGATTAAAGGATTTGGCTTTTCCAAGAAGTTGTATAATATGTAAAGATGACCTTGAAAAAAAAGAGAAACATATATGTCTGAAATGCTATACGGAACTTCCACTTACTTATTTTTGGGGATGGCAAAATAATCCTGCAGAAAAAAGAATGCGAGAAAAAGTACCTATTGAAAGTGCTGTATCTCTGTTTTTCTACCGGAATACAGGTGGTTATAGTACTTTAATTCATAAAATAAAATATGAAGGACGCATTAATCTTGGATTTGAACTTGGAGAAATTTTGGGAGAATATATAAAAAAAAGTGGAAGATTTGATGATATTGATGCCATAGTCCCTGTCCCACTTCATTTTTGGAAAAAATGGAAAAGGGGATTCAATCAGGCTGAAGTTATTGCTCATGGAGTGGCAAAAGGGATGACAAATGTAACAAAAGGAGAAAGTCTTCCTGTTTTTGATAATTTACTCATACGAAACCGCTACACAAAAACACAGACTCGCCTTAGTGGAAATTCAAAAAAGAAAAATGTAAAAAATGCCTTTTGTCTTAATCATAAAATCGTACCTACAACCATGGAAAAAGAAATAATTCATATATTACTTATAGATGATGTGCTCACTTCAGGGTCAACTCTGGAAGCAAGCACATCGCCATTACTTAACAACTATAAAGTGAGTATAGCTACTTTAGGTTTTGTAGAATGAACCTTTATTTCACACCTATTTCAGACAATATATGATCCATACCTGCATATTTATCCAATATCCACAATACATAACGAATATCAACATTTATGCATTTATTAAGTGTAGGGTGAAAATATGCATTTCCCGCCAAAGACTCCTTGTTTCCGTCAAATGCCAAACCAACAAGCTCACCTTTTGCGTTTAAAACAGGGCTCCCGGAATTTCCGCCTGTAATATCATTATCTGACAAAAAATCAACCTGAAGATAATCTCCTTCCTGACGCCATTTTCCCCACTCTTTATTCACAAGAAGTTTTTTCATTTTAGGTTTGATTATAAAACTGTAGTTATTAGGATTTTCTTTTTGTAAAATACCATTTGTAGTACTCCTCTCTAGATAAATTACTCCATCTACTGGTTCCATCGATCCAACTGTACCATAAGTAAGTCTCATAGTAGAATTGGCATCAGGATATTGAATCATTCCTTTTTTTGCGCGATACTCATACAAAGCCTGTGTATATTCTTTTTCCAGACGATTTATTGATGGCTTACCTTCCAAAATATTCATATCCTGATTGAACGCTCCTGTCTTATTGGGATTAAAAATCTTATATATAGGATCACTGGTAAAATCACATAGCAAATGCGGTTGTTGTGTAAAAGCAATCATTCTTTCAGCACTTGAAAAGATTGAATTTTTCCATACATCATCAATAAAAGCAGATGCACTTCCTCCATATTTTACATAAACAGAATCCAAATATCCACCCCAATATTTTTTATCTACATTATCAAAAAATACCTGGAGAGAGTATTCTAAAAGATCTTTTTCAACCCGCACATCTAATTCTTCAAAAACTTTAATCATTGCAGTCATCAACTCTTTATTATCTGCAACAACAAATGGTTCCGACTCGCAATCTTTGATATTTCTGTCAAAAGAATTAATTCGATATCCCAATTGGGCAATATCTGATCCGCGTACAATTGTTTCTCTGAAATAATTCATTTGTCCTTCAAGACATTCTACGGCATTATATTTTTCTTCAAGTAATTTAAGATTTTCAGCATTTAGTCCCTTCTCTTCTTCTGCTTTAATCGCTGCTACGCCATACTTTGCATAACACTGCATCTCCCCTTCTTTTAATTCCTGAAAATTACTTAAATTAAAATATTTATCGGCGTATTTTAATCGTATTAAAGGATCTTTATTCATCCATTTTTCAATTATTTGCATCCTCTCTTTTCTTATCGAAGTAGTGATAGGATTAATCAATTTTTCACTTTGAGATACTTTGAATGAAGACTGATATCTATCAGTAATTCCAGGATAACCTATTATCATTGTAAAATCCCCTTTTTTTACTCCATCTGTAGAGATAGTCAAAACTTTTTTTGGTTTTAAAGGAACATTATCTGGAGAATACTCCGCAGGAGAGCCATCTGGGGCAGTATAAATACGATACAAAGCAAAGTCACCTTTCTGTTGAGGCCATTCCCAATTATCTTCATCTCCGCCAAAAGCGGCAACTGAAACAGGAGGAGCTGCAACAAGACGTATATCCTTATAAACTTCATATAGTGACATATAATATTTTTCTCCCCTCCACATGCAATCACAAGAGACTTCACACCCGTATTTTTTCTTATATCTACCCTCAATTACTGAATATAATTTGCGCATTCCGTGCGGTTTGCCACCCTTATCCAAGTCAGAAATAATTTGATTTACTTCATCCGTAACATCTAATATTTTTTTAAGGAAATATATTCCAGCCCCTTTAAGTGGTGCTTCTTGAGATCTTTCCATTGCCCAAAAACCATCTTCAAGGTAATTTTTATCTGAGGTACTCAGGTCATGCACATATCCGTAAGCACAATGGTGATTGGTAATAACTAAGCCTTCATTGGAGATAATACTTCCTGTACATCCGAAATCAAGAGAAACAACCGCATCACTTAATGATAAATTATCCTCATCATATATGGCTTTCCCATCAATCAACAATCCTTTCACCTCCATTTTACTTACAATATCACGTGTCAGATTTTGTATAAGCCACATCCCTTCATCAGCACGACTTAATACCGATGTTCCAAAAATCAATACTGCAAAAATTAGCGTTTTAAAATATTTCATTTTTATCATCTATTTTACAGGTATTACTACCCCTTTTTCTTCAAATTTTATTTTAGCTCCCTCTTCACGAACATCTCCCTCCTTATATGTTATTGTCCATACTGGCATAGTAATAAGTTCCCATAATTTATCAGGATTCATATCAGCAGTTGCATATTTTATTTGAATTGCAGGTAAGTTATTATCATTCAACACAAGATATACTCCTATAATGCCATTATGTGTAGAGAGATGATTGCTTAAAAACGGCATCTGACGAATTATTATAGGCTTTTCATAATTTTTATTTGCAATTTCATATATTTCTTGATTTTGCCCTACATATTGATCCACTCTTTGCTTAAACTCGGTTTCGAAACCATTGAACATTTTTTCAAGATATGAACGCATTTCAACAAATTCTTCACCCTCTTCAAGTTTTACAAATTTGTAATTACATTTAATTTTTTTAAAATCTCCTCCATGAATAGGCATTTCCAACACGTCCGCTTCGACTACAGATTTAAGGAATTTTTCATCAACAGGCTCATCAACATCCATATATATGCGTACAATCAACGGACATGCAAATTCAGTTTCCAAACCATAATATTTTTTACCCGTATTACGAAACTGCATACCTAAATAGTTCACATTCATTTTATCAAACATATTTTCAGTTCGAATTGTTATGACCTTAACTTTAGTAACACCATTTGCGGGAGAACTGATTCTGAATTTTGAAGGTGTATAAATAGACTTCTGAATAGTATTTTCATCCGTTTGAGCAGGATTATACTTGATTAATGCCTTATTATTCTTTACAAATGTTTTTACTCCATATACACCGGGAACATTTTCAAGCTTTGCCTTAAACGCCATAGAGCTGCCATAACATTTCACTGAAGTCAATCCTGACATCTCAAATGTTTCAAGTTTTACTCCTTCAACTTTTTCTGTGTTCCACTCTACATCAATTGTAGGCAATTCAATTTTATTTCCAAGATAAAGTCCTAATGCAAATAAAAGCACAACAATTATTACAGGAAG
>JBAXYG010000005.1:0-17521 GCA_041670905.1 Bacteroidales bacterium | reverse complement strand
GATTAATGTTATTCATAAGAATAAAGCTGCAAATTTAAAAAGTGGTATTTCTGTCTATGTAAACAAATTAGCATAAATTGTTTTTTTGTCATATAGAAATAAAAAAACTTCTCAATATTTGAGAAGTTTTTTTTATACCATCAAATATGACAAACACCATAAAAACTTGGCAAAAAGAGGATAGACCGCGCGAGAAAATGGAATTGAAAGGTGCAGAATCTCTTACAAACACAGAACTGATAGCAATTATCATTAGATCTGGTAATAAAGATAAAACCGCCGTAGATCTTGCCAGAGAGTTAACTATACGTTCAGGTGGAACTTTAAAAGGACTTTCCTTACTATCATTGGAGCAATTTATGGAGATTACCGGTATTGGAAGGACAAAGGCTATTTCAATTTTAGCGGCACTCGAGTTAGGAAAAAGATTATGTTCCGAAATCCCGGAAATACAACCTCAAATTAACTCGTCACAATCTGCAGTTCAACTTATATCACCATTTTTAAAGGATTTACAACATGAAGAATGCTGGGTAATATATCTAAACCGTGCCAACAAACTTATTTCAAAAGAGAGAGTAAGTATAGGAGGGTTAAGTGCCACAATAATGGATATAAAAATAATAGTAAAAAAAGCGGTAGAAAAACTGGCAAGTTCAATTATCATGATACACAACCACCCTTCAGGCAATGCTTGCCCCGGAGAACAGGACAAAAAACAAACAAGAGCACTTAAAGAAGCAGCCTCATATTTTGACATATCCCTTTTAGACCATATAATTATTGCAGGAAATAAATATTATAGTTTTTCCGATGAAAATCCTTAACTTTAAACAATTTATTTCACGTAAAAATATTACTTATGAAGATTATTAATCTCAGTGACAAAAATTCTGTCCTGAACCAGTTTATAGTGGAAATTCGAGATTTAAATATTCAAAAAGAGAGCATGAGGTTTCGTAAAAATCTTGAAAGAATAGGTGAAATCTTCGCTTACGAGATAAGTAAAACTTTGAGTTATAAACCATCGGAGGTTGAAACTCCTCTAGGAATAGCAAATAGCAATCTTTGTGATGATAATATTGTAATAGGTACTATTCTAAGAGCAGGGCTACCTCTTCATACAGGTTTTCTTAATTATTTTGATAAAGCTCAAAGCTCCTTCATCGCTGCATACAGAAAATACGGAAAAGATAATAAGTTTACAATACAGTTGGAATATGCCAGTACCCCTGAGATTACTGATAAAGTACTTATCTTAACGGATACAATGCTTGCAACAGGTGCCTCAATAGTTCTCGCATATGAAAAATTAATTGAAAGTGGAGAGCCAAAACATGTTCACATCGTTTGCCCCATATCGAGCAAATATGGTATAGAATATCTTTCAAAAAATCTTCCTCACAAAAAAGTAACACTTTGGGTTGCAGCAATAGATGAGGAGTTAACAAATAAATCTTATATAGTTCCGGGTTTGGGAGATGCAGGAGATTTAGCTTTCGGAAGCAAAATTTAATTTGCTTTATAAACCGATTCTCCACTCACATAAGTTTCAATTATTTTTGTATCCATAACATCTTTTTCTGGAACAGTCATTATATCTCTATCAGTTATTATAAAATCAGCATATTTTCCTACCTCAATACTCCCTTTATTCATCTGTCCAAACATAGCCTTAGCAGGCCAAATTGTCATTGAACGAAGTGCTTCCTCTTTTGTAAGACTGTTCTCCATCTGAAATCCTGCAGTTGGAATATTATCACTATTTTTACGAAAAACTGCAGCAAAAAAAGTTCTAATCGGATTCACATTCTCTACAGGAAAATCTGTACCACATGGAAGCCATCCAAGTTGATTAAGTAGTTGTTTATACGTATATGCATTTACTATGCGATTCCCTAATCTGTCACCAGCCCAAAGCATATCAGAAGTACAATGTGTCGGCTGAACAGATGGTATTATTGAATATTTACCAAATTTATCCATATCAGCCGAGTCAATTACCTGGCAATGTTCTATCTTCCACCTTTTGTCATTACTTCCTTCGAGTACCTCAGAGTACATATCAAGAGCAGCTCTATTTGCCGCATCTCCTATACAGTGAGTTGCTACCTGAAATCCATGTTCATAAGCCCACTGCAATAATGAACGAAAGTCTTCGTCTGAAATAACCTGAATACCTCTTGAATTAGGTTCATCAGAATATGGTCTCAAAAGATAAGCACCTCTTGAACCTAAAGCACCATCCTGAAAAAGTTTTATACAAGAAACCCTTAAATATCTGGAAATGAAAGGTTTATCATATTTTTTAAAATTCTCCTTTGTAGGATACATATAAGCGTCAACTCTTATTTTCAAAGCACCACTCTTGTTCATACTATCCAAAATCATCAATTCCTCATATTCTTCCCCAGCATCAGAAACTGAGGTAAGACCATATTTAAAACACTCTTTCTGAGCTCGGTCCACAATCTCATACATCTGAGTATCTGTTGGAGAGGGAACACTATTTTCTATCTGTTTTTCAAATTCATCAATATAAAGTCCTGTTTCGTTGTCCGTAATTTTGGCATTTGTTATTGCTGTATTATTTATTAAAATTGCATGATAATCAACCCTATACAATATTACAGGAATATCTGGAAATGCTTTATTAAGTTTATCATTCGTTGGCATTGAGTTATCTTTCCATGTGTTCTGATCCCATCCTTCTCCAATAAGAAAAGGAACAGGGCTCTTTTTATATGCAATTTTTAATCTATCCACGATTTCATCAAAAGAAGAGGTCCCTCGTAGATCTACATTCATTAACCCTTTCCCCAAAAGAAATAAATGACAGTGAGCATCAAAAAAACCAGGGTAAACAGTGACTCCATGCAAATCAATTACATTTTCAGATTTGTATAAAGACAATATTTTATCGGTGCTGCCGACAGCAGTAAACAAACCATCTTTTACGGCAAACGCTTCCACTTTTGAAAAAGCCGTATCAACTGTGTAAATATTACCATTGGTAACAATTAAATCCACATTTGTCTTCATACACCCTGAAAAAATAGTGCTGCAAATAAGCAGCACAACTAAATATATATTATTTGTTTTCATGTTATAATTCTTTCCTTAATCTTGCTATAGGAATATTCAGTTGCTCTCTATATTTTGCAACAGTTCGCCGTGCTACTTTATATCCTTTTTCTTCCAGTACGGAAACCAATTCTTCATCCGTAAAAGGTTTCCTCTTATTCTCAACATTAATACTCTTTGCCAAAATATTTTTAATTTCCCTGGTAGAAACTTCCTCTCCACTATTTGTCATCAATCCTTCAGAAAAAAAATATTTTAGAGGGTATATACCAAAATGTGTCTGAATATATTTACAATTAACAACACGTGAAATAGTAGATATATCAAGCCCTGTCTTTTCCGCAATATTTTTCAATACCATAGGACGAAGCTTTGTCTCATCCCCATCAATAAAATAATCGTGTTGAAACTCAATTATTGCATTCATGGTATTATGAAGTGTATTCTGCCGTTGCCTTATAGCCTCAACAAACCACTTTGCAGAATCAAGCTTCTGCTTTACAAAAGTTGCAGCTTCTTTACCTTCCCTATTTGAATGTTTTGCAGAATCAATTAATAAATCGGCATATCTCTTATTAACTCTAAGTTCAGGAACAGAAAATTTTGGCATAACCATTATGAACTCACCATCTTTTAGATCAAGAAGAAAATCAGGAACAACCTGCTGAGCTTGATCCATATATGAATCATCCATTTGACCACCTGGTCGTGGATTCAGTTTAACAATCTCTTCAATTGCACCTTTAAGCTGGTTTTCAGTAATATCCATCTTAGAGACAATTTTCGCATAATGTTTTTTAGAAAATTCGAGAAAATAATCACGTATAATCTCTTCGGCTATCTGTTGTTCTTCCGATGGGTCTTTTGCTTTGAGCTGAAGAAGAAGGCATTCCTGAAGATTGCGGGCTCCTACACCTACAGGCTCAAACTCCTGAATGACTTTAAGAATATCCTCAAGTTCAGATTCATTTGTCTCAATATTCTGTCTGAAAGATATATCATCAGCCAATGATTCAAGATCACGTCTTAAATAACCGTCATCATCAAGCATGCCTATCATAAATGAAGCTATCTGCTTTGATCTGCCATCCAAAGAACTATAACCTAACTGTATCTCCAAACTTTGGTGAAAACTCTCCTTAACCGAAAAAGCATTATACTGCGGCTTTAAATCCTTACCTTGATTATTAACATAAAGTTTATAAGAAGGCGTAGGATCATCAGTCCCATATTCACTCAATGAAACATTTGTGACGGAACCATCTTCCTGCTCCGAATCATCAACAACTTCATCCAATACAGGATTCTCTTCAAGTTCTTTTTTTATTCTTTGCTCCAATTCCAATGTTGGCAATTCCAACAACTTAATAGTTTGAATCTGCAGTGGAGATAACTTCTGAACAATTTTCTGTTGAAGACCTTGTTTTAACATATTAGTCATAGTCGCAACTTTTATCAACTCTTTGCTATACAAATATAGAATTAATTATTGTATGGAAAGAATATTAGGCTAAAAAGGGTACATGTTGATTAAAATAAAAAATAAAAAATAAAGCTTTAGGGTATTCGTTTGAAAGCTAAATAACTATTAATCAGTAAAATACCAGGCAATAAAACCAAAAAAAAATTAACCGTAAAGGCTGCAACAAAATATGAGCCAAAAAATAATTATTAATAGTAACTTATAAATATTACCGATAATTAAGGGTGGTCAAAAACCGATGTTTTTTATTTAACTTTGTTAAAAATTTTTCATAAGGGAAATGAGCAATAACAAACCTATGTACATCGATGTCGAAAAAGTTATTTTTTCGAAAAGTCCCTATTGGGCAAAACATTCTCCCAGATTTTTAATAAACTACTTAAAAAAGATTATACATCAAAACGAAATTAATGAATTATTATCTAAATATTATGGTACTCAGGGAGTTGAATTTGCAACTAATGTATTAAAATACCTAAATGTGAATTATAATGTCCATAACACAATCAAATTCAATAGTGACAGACGATATATATTTGTATCCAACCACCCTCTTGGTGGTTTTGACGGAATAGTTCTTTTAAGTTATATTGGAAGCATTTTTCCAAAATTAAAATTTGTAGTAAATGACCTTCTTATGCACATTGAACCTCTTAAACCTCTTTTTGTCCCTGTAAACAAACTTGGAAAAATGAATCAGGAATATGTGAAGCAAATTAAAGAAACCTACAGTTCAGACTCTCAAATATTATATTTTCCTGCAGGGTTGTGTTCTCGCCTTATAAAAGGTAAAATACAGGATTTAGAATGGAAAAAAAGCTTTCTTAAAAATGCAATTAAGTACGACAGAGATATTATTCCCATTTTTTTTTCAGGTCATAATTCAAAATTCTTCTACAGACTTGCCAAACTTCGAAAATTCTTAGGAATAAAATTTAATATTGAAATGATGTATCTGCCAAATGAAATGTTTAAACAAAAAAATAGTACTTTTGATATTTATTTTGGAAATCCGATTCCTGTAAGCACCTTTACAAAGGAACATTCAATAGAGGAATGGATTCATTATATTAGAGATAAAGCATATGGAACCTATAATCCAACCCGTTGACAGAAAACTGATCTTAGAAGAATTATCTGATAACAAGTATATTCGTGACACCCGAAAAGGTGGTAATCAATTGTATGAAATAACTGCAAATGATTCCCCAAATACAATGAAAGAAATCGGTCGATTACGAGAGATTTCATTTAGATCATCAGGAGGTGGAACAGGAAAAGCTGTTGATATTGACGAATATGATGTTGATGAAAATTTTCCTTACAAACAGTTATTAGTCTTTGACCCTGAGGAAATTGAAATTGTCGGAGGATACAGATATATAGATTGTGCAAACAGTCTTGATCCTAATAAAATGGCAACAAAGGAACTTTTCAATTTTTCAGATTCATTTGTTAATGAATATATGCCTTTTACTATAGAATTAGGCCGCTCTTTCATACAGCCTCTGTATCAGCGTTTGAATCTTAAACGCAAAGGAATATTCGCCTTGGACAATCTTTGGGATGGATTAGGTGCTCTAACTTTGAAATATGGTGGTCATAAGTATTTTTTCGGAAAAGTAACAATGTATTCCTCATATAATTATAAAGCAAGGAATCTACTATTGAACTTTATGAACAGCTATTTCACAGATGAACTTAATCTTGTTAAACCCATTTCCCCTCTTGACTACGACTCATTAAATCCATATTACAAAAATCATTTTAGGGGATTGGAATATAAGGAAGCTTACAAAATCCTTTCAAGAAAGATTAAAGAAATGGGAGAATTTATTCCACCGCTTATTAATTCCTATATGAATCTATCACCTAATATGAGGATGTTTGGAACAGCAATTAATGAGGGATTCGGAGGTGTAGAAGAAACCGGAATAATGGTAAGTATAAAAGACATTTATCCAGAAAAAATAGAGAGACACATAGCCCCTATAATAGCAATAGCAGAAAGAATTAAAGAAAAATATATCTGGTGGAAAGAAAATAAATAAAAATTTATATTTCTATAACAGAGGATAATTTATTGTCTCTTTTACCAGAAAAGATGAAGGATATTTGTATTTTATATTATTCATAAATTTAACAGCGTCCGCTTTAGTACGAAAATCTCCCACCGTTACCTTAAAATAAGGACGAACATGATTGCGATAAGCTCTGATGTCAGGAAATAATGAGACAAATTCTTTTTCAATTATTTCAGACTGTGTCCTTGCATTCTGTTTATTGTCAAAAAAAATTCTTACTCTATAACCTGTAATATTTTTGCCCTCTCTATCATTTGTATAAGCAGCCATAGCTGAAGATATTGAAGTATCTTGATGTATAACAACCTTTCCACCATTATTATTATCACTCAATATTAAAAAAATATTTTGCCCATATAATAGCGAGTCAATAATCGGAGTTTTTACAACCACAGTATCACTCTGTTTAGTTTTTTCAATAGCATACTGAGCAAAAATAGCATTTGACAAAAAGATAAAAAGAACAAAAACTAATATTTTTTTCATTTATCACCTCCTTTCAAAATCTCCACTTCTTTTATTATTTTATCAAGGGGAATGCCCCTCTTCTTTATTATTTTATTGAATATTCCGTTATTTAAAACCATATCCACATCTACTGTGAGAGTCTCTTTACTTAGGGCATCGAAATTAAAACTACCTGATAAAAGAAACGATAATGGATTTTTTAATGATACTTTCATTTTAAAAAGAGTTTTCATACTGCTTCTTGGCAAAACCACCGATTTCCCTAATGAGATAACCTTGGCAATTTCAACCTGATTTTTAGAATAGACAGTTGCATTCATACTCTTCAAAGTATATTTCGAACATGTAGGATTGTTAATAAATGCTAATACATCTACTTCAACTTCAACTTCATTTTCAACATAACTGAGTTTATCAATTTTTTCTATTTCAAAAGATTTAACTTCCAATTTCGTATAACTCTGACACCCGTTAAGAAGCATAAGTGCACTAAAAATAAAAATTACAAATCTCTTCATTTCCTCATATATTAAAATTACTATCTTACAAAGATATAAAAAAACTTATCTTTGTAGTGATTTTAGCCATAACACCAATAACATGCATATAAACAATTTTCATTCCGTAAAGCCAATTTTTGACTATAAAAGGCCACAAGTATATATTGAAACATACGGATGCCAAATGAATGTAAACGACAGCGAAGTTGCTTTATCAATTCTGCAAGAAGCTGGTTATTCCCTATGTGAAAAAATGGAAGAAGCAGACCTGATTCTTATAAATACTTGTTCTATAAGGGATAACGCAGAACAGAGGGTTTTGGGAAGACTGGAAGTTTTCAAAATTGAAAAGAAAAAGAGAAAAAATGTGATAGTAGGAATATTAGGTTGTATGGCCGAAAGGTTGAAAGAAGAACTACTTTCAAACAACACTTTGGACATTGTCGCCGGACCTGATTCATACCGCGACCTTCCACGCCTTATTGCAGCTGTCACCGCAGATAATAAACAGATAAATACTATTCTTTCACACGAAGAGACATATGCCGACATCTCACCAGTACGTATGGATAAAAACGGGATATCAGCGTTTATATCTATCATGAGAGGTTGTAATAACGTATGCTCCTATTGTGTAGTACCTTACGTAAGGGGAGCAGAGAGAAGCCGTGAACCAAAGAGCATCGTACGTGAGGCAAAAGAATTGTTTGAGAACGGATACAAAGAGGTAACATTACTGGGGCAAAATGTTAATTCATATCTCTGGACAGATTCAAATAACCCAACCAAACAGACAAATTTTGCCCAATTATTAGAGCTGGTGGCACTTGTAAGTCCTAAACTAAGAGTTAGATATTCTACCTCCCACCCTAAAGATATGAGTAACGGAGTTCTGTATACAATGGCTATGTATTCAAATATTTGTAATCATATCCACTTACCTGTACAATCAGGCAGTAATGTAATATTGAAAAAAATGAATCGCAAATATACAAGGGAAATATACCTTGAAAGAATTTCAAAAATTCATGAAATTTTGCCGGATTGTTCAATTACTACAGATGTCATTGTCGGTTTCTGCGGTGAGACAGAAGAAGATTTTGAAGATACGCTCACATTATTTAAAGAGGTAGGTTTTGACTCTGCTTTTATGTTCCAATACTCTGAAAGACCAAACACAAAAGCTGCCCGTAATTTTAAAGACGATATCCCTATTGAAATAAAAACCGCCCGTCTAAATAAAATAATTGCTCTGCAAAATGAGCTTTCTCTCTCAAGTAATCAAAAAGCCATAAACAAAGAATTTGAAGTGTTGATTGAAGGGTTTTCTAAACGCTCGGATGAAGAGCTATTCGGACGTACGTCTCAAAATAAAGTATGTGTTTTTCCGGCAAACGGACACATTCCTGGAGATTATGTAAATATTAAAGTAAATTCCTGTACATCAGCCACATTATTAGGAGAAATAATAGAAGAAAAAACAAAAAAATTTAAGAAAATATTATGACCACCATTAAAACCACTTATTTAGGGAAACTCCGTACAGAAGCAGAACACTTGCAATCAGGGAACAAACTTATTACTGATGCCCCACTAGATAACAATGGCGAAGGTAAATACTTCTCTCCCACCGATTTATTCGCTACAGCTTTAGGAAGTTGCATGCTTACAATCATGGGGCTTTCTGCCAAAACTTACGGATTTTCTATTGAAGGAACAACAATTTCAACCGAGAAAATTATGGGAACCAATCCCCGCCGCGTGTCAGAAATCATAATGGATTTTTATTTTCCAAAAGGAAATAATTATACAGAAAAAGAGAAAAAATTAATTAAATACGCTATTAAGAATTGTCCTGTAGCCAACAGTATAAATCCTGAAATTAAAATGACTATCAATTTTAACTACTAACAGGTCATTCTATTGTCCACTCACAACCATCTTTTGTATCCTTAATCTGAATACCTATTGCTTTAAGATCATCCCTGATTTTATCACTTTTAGCCCAGTCCTTATTGGCTTTTGCCTCTTTTCTGTTATCAATAATCATCTCAACAAGGCCATCTATCAATTTTTCAGAACCAACTTCCGTTTGTTCATCTACAAGGCCCAAAACTCCTTTTACAATATTTTCCATAAGAGAGTCAAGTTTAGCCTTATCCTTAGCATTTATAAAAATATTTTTATCTTTTACACTATTTATAATCTTTACCGCATCAAATAAATAAGATAATGCAATAGGTGTGTTCATATCATCACAAAGTGCATCATATACATTTTTTTCAATTTCAGCGACCTCATTTATTGCCGGAGCATCTTCTTTTACAATTATAGTTTTAATATCTTTAGCTGCTTGCATCATCCTCTTAAAACCTTTTTCAGAAGCCTGTAAGGCATCATTACTAAAATCAAGGGTACTGCGATAATGAGCCTGAAGAATAAAAAATCTTATACTCATAGGAGAATAAGCCTGATCTAATAATTTGTGCGTTCCGTTAAATAATTCTTCAAGCGTAATAAAGTTGCCAAGTGATTTACCCATCTTTTGTCCATTGATAGTAATCATATTGTTGTGCATCCAATAGTGAACCCCTCCTTTCCCTCGCGAAACGGTATTTTGAGCAAGTTCACATTCATGATGAGGAAACAAAAGATCCATTCCACCACCATGAATATCAAATTCTTCCCCCAGATATTTTTCACTCATAGCAGAACACTCAAGATGCCAACCGGGGAACCCTTCGCTCCACGGAGAAGGCCAATGCATTATATGTTCAGGCGATGCCTTTTTCCAAAGAGCAAAGTCATATGAAAAATGCTTGTCTTGCTGACCATCCAAATTTCTGGTATTAGCTAGCATATCATCAATTACCCTTCCTGAAAGAATACCGTATTTATACTTTTTGTCATACTTTTTAACATCAAAATAAACTGATCCGTTGCTCAGATAAGCATACCCTGCATCCAATATTTTTTGAACCAAAGCAATCTGTTCTATGATATGGCCTGAAGCACGAGGTTCTATACTTGGAGAAGCCACATTTAGGCGTCTCATAGCATCATGATACCTCAACGTATAAATTTGAACTATTTCCATCGGCTCAAGTTGTTCCAGACGCGCTTTTTTCCCAATTTTATCTTCTCCAACATCAGCGTCATTTTCAAGATGTCCCACATCAGTAATATTTCTTACATATCTTACCTTATATCCCAAATGTTTCAATAGCCTTACAAGCACATCATAAGTTATTCCCGGCCTTGCATGACCAAGATGAGCATCACCATAAACAGTTGGTCCACAAACATACAAACCCACCATATTAGGATGAATAGGTTTAAACAACTCTTTTTTTCTTGATAAAGTATTATAAAGGTAAAGTTCTCGAGCCATATCGTAAGTATTAGAAAATAACAAATTTACTCTCTTTTTCAGCATATCCAAAAAAACAAATGGCCCGAGAACACAAAAGACTCTCTACATACCAACTTCGGCTTGAAAAACATTCATTCTGTTAGCCAACACCTCAGTATACTGCTTTTCCTCCCCACTACTTGCCGTATATTTTACCATACGGAGTTTACCTACAACAGAAACCATTGAACCCTTTTTCAAAAGTTTGAAATCATCAACACTCTTACCGCTCCAGACTGCAATATTATGCCAAGTGGTCTCTTCCTTAAGATCGCCTTTCTTATCCTTGTAAGTCTCGTTTGTAGCAATTGAGAACCTTGCGACCTGAGACTCCCCCACGTCGTTGATTCTAGGGTCTTGACCGACCCTCCCCCTAAGTTCTACTCTGTTCAGTGATGTCATTTCCATAATTAATTACATTAAAATTTGTAATACAAATTAATATTACATAAATCAATATATCCATACTCAAAGCACTTATATCCGTTTATATGCAACTAAAAAGAGATAAAAAAATTAACAATAAAATATTCTTTTAAAAAAAAAGAAATTTTTGTCTCATAAAAAGATAAAATAATATATATGTTGTTTAATGTCCTATGAAGAGTGCATATTTTTGCATAAAAAATTTGAATCATGAATTCAGAAAATCATGTTCATAAAAATGAAAAAAGACTTTGTATTGAGTGTGGCACTGAATTATTCGGACGCAGTGATAAAAAATTCTGCTGTGATATGTGCAGAAATATCTACAACAATAGACGTTATAGCTATAATGATTCTGAGAGAAAAAGAATAAATTCAATTCTTGCAAAAAATAAAAGGATACTAGAACTCTTTATCAGACTTGGTTACAGCAATTTGAAACGCAATAAATTGGAAGAGGAACATTTTAATTTTCAATACTTCACATCTATTAAAAAAAGAAGATTTGGTAAAATATATTTTTACTGTTACAACTTTCTCTACCATATTAACAATAAAGACATTGTATATTTTTCAAAAACAGGAAATAATTCCTAAATTTGAAATCCCATCGTGAAACCTTATAAAAATAATTTATGAAAAAAACAGTATTTTTTGTCGTTCTTGCGACACTAATGTTTACATCTTGTAATATGAATGATAATCCATTATTAACAAAATCAAAAAACGCTTATGGAGCTCCGGCCTTCGATAAGATTAAAAATGAGCATTATAAGCCGGCTTTTGAACAATCCATCGATAAAGCAAAAAAAGAAATTGATGCTATTGTAACCAATAAAGAATCTCCTACGTTTAAAAACACAATTGAGGCGCTTCAATACGCTGGACGTGATTTGAATCTTGTTGGAGGCATTTTCTATAATCTTAATGAATCTTGTACCAATCCGGAGATGCAACAGATTGCAGAGGATATTACTCCTATGATGACTGAGTACAGCATGTCCATAATACTCAATCCGGAACTATTTAAAAGAGTTAAGAGTGTATATGAAAGTAAAGACTCCCTTAAACTGAATCAGGAACAGGCAAGACTACTTGAAGAAACATATAAAACTTTTGCCCGCAACGGAGCAAATCTCTCTGACGAGGATAAAGCTAAATATGCTAAAGTACAAGAAGAACTTTCCTTATTAAATCTTAAATTCGGAAAAAATGTACTATCGGCAACTAACGCATTTACGCTCAATATTACTAAAGAAGCCGATCTTGCAGGGTTACCTCAATATGTAAAAGATATGGCTGCTGCAGATGCAAAGCAAAGAGAAGTTAAAGGATGGGTTTTTTCTCTGGATCAAACCAGTTACAGCTCTTTCATTAAATTCAGTGAAATACGCTCACTTAGGGAAAAAATTTGGAGAGCATACAATAGTAAATGTATAGGAGGAGAATTCGACAATACTGAAAACGTTAAAGCCATAGTAGGACTCCGCATACAGGAGGCACAGCTTCTTGGATATAAAAATTATGCTGACTATGCGCTTGAGGACAGAATGGCAAAGAATACCGAGACAGTAAATACCTTCATTAAAGATTTGACAGACAAATCCCTTCCTTTTGCAAAGAGAGATATAGAAGAAATTCAAAAGTATGCTAATCAGAAAGGTTTTAGCGGAAAATTGATGCCTTGGGATTTTTCATATTGGTCAGAAAAATATAAGGAAGAAAAATATGCGCTTAATGAAGAATTGCTTAAACCTTATTTTGAACTTGGAAGTGTTCAGGCTGCAATATTTGACCTTGCTAACAAACTTTACGGTTTAAATTTCAAAGAAAGAAAAGATATTCCCGTTTATCATCCTGATGTCAAGGTTTTTGAAGTTACAGATGAAACCGGACGTTTCATGTCATTGTTATATCTTGATTATTTTCCTCGCGAAAGCAAAAGAGGTGGTGCATGGATGACTTCATTCAGAGAAGAAGGAATATTTAACGGTAAAGAAGAAAGGCCGTTTGTATCTCTTGTTACAAACTTCACTAAACCAACAGAAACAGCCCCTTCACTTATTACATTTTACGAACTGACTACTTTTTTGCATGAATTTGGACACACACTGCACGGAATGTTGGCAGAAGGAACATATAGCACATTAACAGGAACAAATGTTGCCCGTGATTTTGTAGAACTTCCTTCTCAGATAATGGAAAACTGGGCATCCGAACCTGAATTTCTACAATCATTTGCGAAACATTATCAGACCGGAGAAGTAATTCCTCAGGAACTTATAGATAAGATAATTGCGGCAAAAAATTACCTTAGTGGTTATATGAGCATCCGTCAATTACATTATGCTACAACTGATATGTTGTGGCATACAGTTGAAAGTGTTCCTACAGAATCTGTTGTAGAATATGAACAAAATGCACTCAGAAGTTCGTCTATTCTCCCTATGATTGATAGCATTGTATTTTCCCCTTCATTCAGCCATATTTTCTCAGGAGGATATGCAGCTGGGTATTACTCATATAAATGGGCAGAAGTACTTGAAGCTGATGCATTTTCTCTTTTTAAAGAAAAAGGTATCTTTAATAAAGAAGTAGCTAAATCATTCAGGGATAATATCCTGTCTCGCGGAAATATTGAAGATGCAGATGTTCTCTTCAGAAATTTCCGAGGAAGAGATCCTAGACCTGAAGCTCTTCTCGAAAAACTTGGAATGAAATAAATTCAATTTGCATATTTAAAATGAAAGAGGAAATATTTCCTCTTTCATTTTTTTATTAGACAAATCTAATTACTTTTGTCGAATTCAATTTATAATTAAACACAGAATGTCCAATCTTAAAGAAACTATTTCCAATTTTTCTTACTTAATAGAAAAAATACTGGATGAGACTATTTGCCAAGCAGATTTTATTGACCTTACACAACAACAGTTTCACTATCTGCAAGTAATAGTAAAAATGAAAAACCCCACTTTGACAGAATTTGCCAAAGAAATAAACCTAACAAAACCTACTGTAACCGTACTCGTCGATAAATTAGTCAATAAAGGATATATTAAAAGAATAAAGTCTGATAAAGACAGAAGAAGTATGCATCTGCACATTGATGAAAAAGGAGGAAAAATTACTGCACTCCGTGAAATAGCCTATGAGAGAATAGCAGAGAAAATAAAAATGAGATTAAATGATACAGAAACGACTATACTATCCGAATTACTTAAAAAATTAGCAATCAGCATACCAGCATAATCTCAATCAATATGAACCCTTTTTATAACCAAACCGTAGAAGATATACTTGATAATTTTAATGTTTCTAAAACAAGCGGACTATCATATGAAGAGACTAAAAAGAGAATTAATAAATACGGGAATAATAAATTAATATCAAAAAAGAGAAAGACATTTTTCAGGATGTTTTTTGAACAATTCAAAAGTTTTATGATAATAATACTTTTGATAGCTGCTATCATCTCAGGAGTTGTAGGAGTAATGAAAGGAGAGGGAATGGTTGATACTTTTGTCATTCTTGGAATTTTGTTTTTAAATGCTTTTATCGGTGCTTTTCAGGAGCGAAAAGCTGCATCTTCCCTTGAGGCTCTTAAAAATCTTGCATCCCCAATAACTAAAGTATTGCGTGATGGGGAAATTAAAGAAATTAAAACTGAATATTTAGTACCTGGAGATATTGTTATTTTGGAAACAGGAGACATAATCCCTGCAGACCTGCGGCTTATAGAATCAATAAATCTTAAAATTCAGGAGTCTTCTCTTACCGGAGAATCTGTACCGGTGGAAAAAAGTACTATAGAAATAGATAAAGGTTATGTTGATTTAGGAGATCGGATGAACATGGCCTTCTCAAGCGGAATTGTAACTTACGGAAGAGGAAGAGGAGTTGTAGTTGAAACAGGTATGAACACGGAGGTAGGTAAAATTGCTCAAATGCTTCAACAAACTGATGGTGTTGAGCCTCCAATTCGCAAAAGGTTGGACCAATTGGGCAAGGTATTGGGAATTGGCGCTCTTATAATATGTGGAGTTATATTTCTGGTCGGTGTACTTTATGGAAATCCTATATTGTCCATGTTCATGACTGCTATCAGTCTTGCCGTAGCTGCAATACCCGAAGGACTCCCAGCTATATCTACAGTTGTTTTTGCCATAGGTGTTCAGCGACTGGTAAAGCGCAACGCTATAATAAAGACACTGCCTTCTGTTGAAACACTTGGAAGCGCCACGGTCATCTGCTCTGACAAAACAGGAACGCTTACTCAAAACAAGATGACTGTCGTTGAAGCATATGTAAACCACAAAAAAGTTGTCGTAAATAGGAAATCCCCTTCAAATAATCTTAATGATGAGGAACAAAAGCTAGTCACTGTTTCCATCTTATGTGCCGATGCAAAGATGAGAAAAGACAAAAATGGTAAATACATTTTTATCGGAGATCCTACTGAAACTGCACTTCTTGATTTTGGTACATTATACGGTATAAACAAAGATGACCTCGAAAAATCACATTCTCGTATTGCTGAGATTCCTTTTGATTCAAAAAGAAAAAGAATGACGACCGTAAACCGAATGAAGGATAACAGTACAAGGGTAAATGTAAAAGGTGGTCTGGATGAAATTTTAAGTGTATGTGACAGAATTATTATTGAAGGAAAAGTAAGAAAACTTACCTCAGATGATAAACAAAAGATAACTATTGCAAACGAAGCAATGGCTAATTCCGCATTACGTGTTTTAGCTATGGCATATAAAGACCTTCCTGAAGAACCTAAAAATGTTGAAATAGAAAATCTTGAGAATGAACTTATTTTCATTGGTATTCTAGGAATGATAGATCCGGCAAGACCTGAGGTGATTGAAGCTGTGGAAAAATGTAAATCTGCAGGAATACGTGCAATAATGATTACTGGTGACCACAAAAGTACTGCTTTGGCCATAGCACGCGAAATAGGTATATTCACAGAAGGAGATTTTGCTATAACAGGGGCTGAACTTGAGCAACTTAGTGAGGAGGAATTCAATAAAAACGTGGAAAAATATTCAGTATATGCCAGAGTTGCTCCGGAACATAAAGTACGCATAGTCAAGGCATGGCAAAAACACGACGAAATTGTGGCAATGACCGGTGATGGAGTAAATGATGCACCTGCTCTTAAACAGGCTGATATTGGTGCAGCGATGGGTATTGTGGGTACAGATGTTGCAAAAGGAGCGGCGGATATGGTACTTACTGATGACAATTTTGCCACTATCGTTTCTGCCATTGAAGAAGGAAGAAGAATATATGACAATATATTAAAAGCAATTACATTTTTAATATCTACCAACATCGGAGAAATTCTGCTTCTACTTATTGCATCACTTTTCAATTGGGGAGCGCCGCTTCTTCCTATACAAATTCTTTGGGTCAATCTAGTCACTGATAGTCTACCGGCATTGGCATTAAGTGTAGATCCGGCAGAAAATAATATTATGAATCGTAAGCCACATAATTCCAAGAAAGGGTTTATGACCAGAGGAATGATTTGGAGAGTTCTTTATCAGGGATGTATGTTAGGTATTATTCCATTAGTTGCTTATAAAATAGGCCTTCGTGACCAGGGAGAATCCCTCGGTCAGACGATGGCCTTCTCTGCCCTTATCTTTGCACAACTTATGCATGTAAGGAATCTACATTCAAATACAAAATTCTCTATGACCATCAATCCTCTCAAGAATAAACCTCTTATAGGAGCTATTTTAGTATCAATAGCCCTTGCTCTATTTGTATTGCTTATTCCTGGTGTACGTGAAGCATTTCACATGACAATCATGGACGAAAAGCACTGGTGGATTGTTATATTGATGTCTCTGATTCCAACAATAGTGGTTGACATTTTCAAACTTTTAAAAATCAATGGTTCAAAAAACGATTATTAATATATGTGGATAAAATTAGGAATATTACTGACAGGATTTGCCTATGCAGGGCTTTTACCCTATACACTGAAGAGGTCTTTGCAGAATATTGATATTGACTTGAAGAGTGAAACTCTGAGTTTTCTAAG
>JBAXYG010000004.1:0-19634 GCA_041670905.1 Bacteroidales bacterium | reverse complement strand
GCACTTTCTCTCAACCAGAAATCATACATTGAATGACCTACCATATATTTTTTAGTCCCGGAAATAATTGATTCCTGTGGAAGTTTTGTTATCTCATTTTTAATAGTTGTAACATTAACCGTCATATTCCAATTGAAATTCTTATTTCTGATGATATCACCGGAAATTTGTACTTCCAATCCCTTATTATACATTGTGCCTATATTTTGCCATTGACTTAATACTCCTGAAGACATAGGAAGAGGGACTTCAAATAACAGATTGTCGGAAATTCTATGGAAGAATTCAATTTGACCTGATAATCTATTGTTGAACAGACCATATTCCAAAGCGAGATCAAAACTCTTGTTAACCTCCCATTTAAGGTTCTTATTACCGGCTTGCGTACTCTGTATAAAACCAGACTCGTTAGCATTGTTCAAAATACCATAAAGTGATTGCCAAGAATACCATGAATCTGTACCATCATTACCTACCGAACCATATGAAGCACGAAGTTTTAAATTTGAAACCCATGTAGCGTCAGCCATGAAGGTTTCCTGATCCATTCTCCATGAACCTCCGACTGACCAGAAGTTACCCCAACGTGAGTCTTTATAGAATCTTGAAGTAGCATCCCTTCTGAATGATGTTGATAAATAATATTTATGATTGAAATTATAGTTAGCGCGGGCCATATACCCTTCAGTTCTATACTTATTTAGATATGAAGTAAGACTGTTTATTGTCGTAAAATTAATCAATTCAGTATTTCCTTCAGCAATAATTCCTTGTTTCATACCATAAATGTATTTATAATCATTCTTATAACTTTCATGGCCTATCAGAAAATCAAAATTATGATCCTCAACAGATCCTTTATAAGTTAACAACTGATTGAAGTTCCATGTGTCATAACGATAACTTGTTAATTTTGAGCGTCCGGCAGGAGAACCGTCACCAACAGTAGGATTTTCATAATCTGTATTCAAATAATTTCTAAAGTCATAACCTGCATTAAAACTCAGTTTTAGGCCCTTTAAAATATTGAAATCCATATATGCTCTAGTATTTAAAATGTTTCTCTTATATAGATTTTCATTCCATAATGTTTCAGCAATAATATGACGACCACTGTTAGCACCCGCACCCCTATTTGTCCATTCATATATTTTATCACCATTTGCGTCAAGTACATAGTTACCTGCTTCATCATGCTGATAAATTGGATAAATAGGACCCATATTTCTTGAAAAATAGAATGGATTCACATAACCAGAGCTACTATCTGTATTGGTAATATTAGAATTAGCCATTGTACCTGACAAATTTAAACCGGCCTTTAACCATTTCTTGGGTTGCACATTCATATTCAAACGTGCAGTTGCCCTTTCCATATATGATTTAATAGAATATCCTTCTTCTTTCAAATAACCTAAAGACATATAATAATCTGATTTGTCAGTTGCTCCGCCGGCATTAATTGAATACTCTTGTTTATGTCCTGTACGTGCAATTGCTTTAGACCAATCCAAATCTTCAGAATAAAGGAGAGAAGCATTCGGATTCAAAGTACCATCTTCAAGAACAATCTTATTATCAGCAACATTATAAGGGTTATTCATTAACTCTGAAGCAATGTTTTTAGATGCAGCCGCAGAAGCGGTAGCCATAGTATGTGTAGAACCTGATGCAGAAAGTAATGAATTACGATATGATTCCCACATAACAGGATAATACTGGTCAGCATCCAATCTGTCATATTCTGAAATACCCCTCACACTGACACCCTGATTTACTTTTACCTCAAATTTAAGTTTTTCACTATTTCCTTTCTTTGTTGTAACAAGAACAACACCATTAGCAGCACGGCTGCCATAAAGAGCAGAAGAAGCTGCATCTTTCAATATAGTAATGTTTTCAATATCGTCAGCACTAATATTTGATATAGCGTCATAAGGAACACCGTCAACAACATACAAAGGTGAACTTGATGCATTGATTGAACCAAATCCACGAATACGAATACTACCGGAAGATCCCGGCTGACCAGATGCTGAAGTGAACTGAACACCGGCAGAAAGACCTTCCAACGCACTTGTTACATTAGTTAATGGCCTGTTTTCCAATTTCTTGCTTTCCAAGGCAACAGCAGAACCAGTAAAATCTTTTTTGGCTACAGTACCAAAAGCAACAAAAACAACCTCATCAAGGGTGGTTACTTCCTGCACAAGATCCACATTAATAATTAAACGGCCATTCACTAAGATTTCCTGGTTTTGATAACCTACAAAACTAAAAATCAGTGTACCGTTTTTAGGTACTTCTATTGTAAATTGACCATTTGCATCAGTAGAAGTACCGGTTAAGGTTCCTTTCAACTGAATAGAAGCATAAGGTATAGGCTCGCCCGTACCTTTGTCTGCCACAGAACCCTTAACAGTAATGTTTTGGGCGTTGGCAAGTAAAGTTACCAACATAGCAACGAGACATAAAAAGAGTTTTGTCTTCCTCATAAAATAAGTTTTAAAATTAGTATTAAGTTAATATATGATTAGGTTAAAAATGCCGTCTTTATAAAAAAGACAGCAATAAAGTTTTTAGTTTAGTTTAATATACTGATGCAAGATAAACCAGCAAAACAGTTAAGTAATGTATAAAGGTATAATATCAAAATATAATTTCCAAAAAAATGAACAATAAATTAAGGACAAAGTAATCTAATACCCTGAATATCTCCGAAAATCTCAAGAGATAGATAATTTTGTTATATTTGCCAGTTAATTATTAATAGGAGCTATGTCTGAAATATCATCCAATTACAACGACGACAGTATTGTAACTCTTGAAGGTCTGGATCATATCCGTCACAGATTATCCATGTACATAGGCAGGCGAGGTGATGGAAGTGAACCAATCGATGGAATTTATATCCTTTTAAAAGAGGTTATTGATAACTCTATCGATGAATTTACCATGGGATTTGGAAAGAATATAAATATAACAATCGAAGATGGTACCGTGACTGTACGGGATTTCGGGCGAGGTATTCCATTGGGAAGTGTTGAAGTTGCCTCAAGTAAAATGAATACCGGAGGTAAATTTGACGACAAAGTCTTTAAAAAAAGCGTAGGGCTGAATGGAGTAGGTATTAAAGCTGTAAATGCCCTTTCAAAAATGTTTTATGTACAATCCTTCAGGGAGGGAGAAAGCGTTGCAATCACTTATAGTTGCGGTAAAAAAATTGATGAATTAAAATGCTGTACTAAAGAGAAAAACGGAACATTGATACGTTTCACACCCGATGACACCATTTTTGAGTTATATAAATACAATTTAGAATTTGTAGATACACTTGTGCACAACTATGCATATCTTAACGTAGGGCTTACTCTTACTTTTAATGGCAAGGAATTCATATCAAAGAACGGATTACTTGATCTCCTAAATGACAGCATAAATGAAGAATCTCTATATCCTCCCATCCACCTTAAAGGAGATGATATAGAAATTGTCATGACACATGGGAGCAATTACGGCGAAAATCTTTATTCATTTGTTAACGGACAAAATACAATACTTGGTGGCACACATCTTTCGGCTTATAAAGAATCCATTGCAAAAACATTAAGAGAATTTTTCAAAAAGGATTTCAGCTCAGCTGATGTGCGTCAATCCATAGTAGGGGCGATAAGCATAAAAGTACAGGAACCAGAATTTGAAGCTCAAACCAAAGTTCAATTGGGATCAAAATATCTATATAAAGACGGGCCGACAATATCAAAATTTGTCGGGGATTTTATGAAGACCGAATTAGATAACTACCTCCATAAAAATCTGGATGTTGCCGACATAATTCTGAAAAAAATTCAGGAATCAGAGAGAGAAAGAAAAGCAATTTCAGGAATAAGGAAAGATGCAAAAGACAGAATAAAAAAGGCTAGTCTTCACAACAAAAAATTAAGAGACTGTCGTGTCCATCTAGGAGATAAAGACGCAAGAGCACTTGAAACAACAATATTTATTACTGAGGGAGATTCTGCTTCCGGTTCAATCACAAAGAGCAGAGATGCAAATATACAAGCGGTTTTCAGCTTAAAGGGAAAACCTTTGAACTGTTACAAAATGACGAAAAAAGAAGTATATGAAAATGAAGAACTCTATCTACTTCAAGCTGCCCTTAACGT
The DNA here is from genome assembly GCA_041670905.1 of Bacteroidales bacterium. GTDB lineage: Bacteria > Bacteroidota > Bacteroidia > Bacteroidales > UBA932 > JBAXYG01. Next base: position 15,468 of record JBAXYG010000004.1, on the reverse strand, counting down.
TGAAGATGGTATAGAAAATTTAAGATATAACAATATTGTAATAGCAACCGATGCTGATGTAGACGGTATGCATATCAGGCTACTTCTTTTAACTTTCTTTCTTCAATTTTATCCTGATCTTATAAGAACAGGACACATAAATATTCTACAGACTCCTCTTTTTAGGGTTAAAGACAAAAAAAATAATGTTTACTGCTATAGTACAGATGAAAAAAACAAAGTAGTGAATAAAATGGGGACAGGCTCTGAAATAACCAGATTCAAAGGACTTGGAGAAATTTCACCTGATGAGTTTATATATTTTATAGGGAAAGACATCCGTTTAGATAATGTAAGGTTGAGTAAAGATGAAGCTATTTCTGAGCTAATTGAATTTTATATGGGTAAAAATACACCTGAAAGACAAAAATTTATTCGTAATAATTTACGCTCAAATATTGATAATGTAGAGGAGGTAAAATGATGAAAAAATGCATTTGCAAATTTTTTCTTAAAGTTATGGGATGGAAAGCCATTGAACCTCCCGTACCTGAACCAAAATGCATCATTCTTGGTGTTCCACACACATCTACATGGGATTTTATCATATCATATCTATATTATGGTGCTGTCGGTGGAAAAGCATATGTCATTATAAAAAAAGAATTTTTCTTTTGGCCGTTAGGTCCTATCATTCGCTCTTTAGGAGGGATTCCGATTGACAGAGATCATAGTGTAAGTGTAGTTAAACAGGTTATAACTGCATTCAAAAAAAGAGATACTCTTCATTTGGCAATTGCACCGGAAGGAACTCGTAAAGCAATTGCAAAATGGAAAACAGGATTTCATACTATGGCAAAAGCAGCTGGAGTACCTGTTTATTTAGGCTATTTTGATTGGGGAAAAAAAATTGTCGGACGCGGAGAGAAATTCGAGTTAACAGACAATGCTCAATCGGACTTAATTCGTATTCAACAGCATTATAAAGAAATGGGAGTTGTGGGGAAACATCCGGAAAGGCTTGCTTATATGGCATAATTATTGGACGATTATTATTTAAAATTTCTTATAGAAAAAAACAAAAATGAATCTTATATATAATATTAAGACACTCAGGGACTTATATGACTATTCCACTGAAAAGTTTAAAAATAATCCTTTATTCTCATATGTTAATGGATCTTGTAGTTACACTTATGGTGAATTCAAAGATAAAACTGACAAAATATCTTCTATTTTAGATAATTATGGGTATAATAAAGGAACTAAAGTAGCCATATGGTCTCAAAATATGCCTAATTGGCCTGTTGCTTTCTTCAGTGCAGTAGCTTTTGAGAGAGTTTCAGTGCCACTCCTACCAGATTTCACCACTTCAGAAGCGGAAAATATACTTGAGCACTCTGAAAGTGAAGTTCTTTTCATTTCGGAAAAGATGCTAAAAAAATTATCTGAAAAATCAAAAAACGCCCTTTCTCTTATCATTACACTTGATTCATTTGAGATAGTTAAGGAAGGAAAAAGAGATTTAGGAAAAATAATCAATCCAGAATTTGAGAATCTTGCAACAATAATATATACTTCAGGTACTACAGGTACTTCCAAGGGTGTTATGCTAAGCCATCAGAATCTTTGCGCTACTCTTAATGATGCAATAACTTTGAGACCAAGTTACGAATGGGATATATGGCTATCTATTTTGCCACTTTCCCACACTTTGGAATGCAGTCTGAGCATGCTCCTCCCCTTCTTTGCCGGCGCATCAGTTAAATACATAGAAAAGGCACCTACACCAAGTATACTTATCAAGGCATTTCAAGAAGTTCGTCCTACTACAATACTTTCTGTACCTTTAATTATAGAAAAAGTGTATCGGAATTCAGTCCTTCCAAATTTCAAAAAAAATAAAATTATTTCTGCAATCTATGGAACTGCTATCGGAAGAAAACTATTACACAGAATCGCAGGGAAAAAACTCATGAAGCAATTTGGAGGAAGAATAACATTTTTTGGTATTGGAGGTGCAAAATTAGACAAAGAAGTTGAACGATTTTTATTTGAATCAAAATTTCCATATGCTATCGGATATGGTCTTACAGAAACCTCTCCACTTTTAGCTGGGGCCATAAATGATACACGTTGCATAGGATCAACAGGATTATCTACAGTTGGAGTTACCCTAAAAATAGAAAATCCCAATCCTGTTACCGGTGAAGGAGAAGTTGTTGCCAAAGGCAATAATGTCATGATGGGTTACTATAAAAACCCTGAAGCTACTGCAGCCGCATTCACTAAAGATGGATGGTTCAAGACAAAAGATTTGGGTATTTTTGACAAAAATAAAAAATTATTTCTCAAAGGCCGTCTTGGAAACATGATTATTGGAGCAAGTGGTGAAAATATTTATCCTGAAGAGATAGAAAGTATTGTAAATAGCTATGCAATGGTGGATTCATCCATTGTCACAAATAAGACAGGTAAATTAGTTGCACTTGTTCAGATGAGTGAAGATGTAACAAATTCATTATATTCTATAAAAGATAATGTCATTAATAACTTTAATGATATTAAAGAAAGGATGTATCAGGCATACGAACAAAGAAAAGCTGAATTAAAATCTAAGCATAATGAAGATCATGAAAAACTTGATTCTGAATACAAAAAATTGGATATGGCCAACGCTATAAGAAATAATGCTCTTATCAGACTATATAATATCAGACTGAACAATGCTACAAGAAAAAATCAGGAGAAAATCGAGAAATTAAAGAATGAAATTTTAAATTATGTAAATAATCGTGTAAACAAGTTTTCTCGCGTCTCAATTGTAATTATTCAATCAGAAAAGTTTGAAAAGACAGCTACTCAGAAAATAAAAAGGTACTTATATCAATAATCTATATAGCTTATATCGGTTATCCATCCATTCCATGAATCAAAATAGAGGTTGCCTCCTTTCCATTCAACTTCTCCCAGTTGAAAATCAACTGTTTCACTTCTTGTATACTTTTTAGCTGGTGAAAACTCACCAGAATAATCACTATTTACGATAAATCTGTAAGCATCAAGCCCTTTAGTATAAAAGAAATATTCATCCTCATTTTCTCTCACATTACCACGCCCTCTGCCAAATGACTGATCGATAGGAATCCATCCTATCCCCTCATAATAAATTTCACCCCAATCATGAAGATTAACATTTCCGGGATGTAACATCCAACCACTTTGCCATCTTGCAGGAACACCTGCATATCGTGCCATTGTTATAAGCAATAACCCAACTTGTCCGCAATCACCGTGTTTATTATCCAAAACGTATTCCGGAATATTATCAATAGTAGAATATTCCCTTGCACTAGCCCAAGGATAATTATCTGCAATCCACGAATATATAGCCTTAACTTTTAAATATGGATTTAATTCATCTCCAATAATTGAATCTGTAAGTCTTTTAATCCTATCACTGAAAATAACGTGAGTGGCTCTCTGGGATGTATATTCCTTATAAAGTTTACTGTCTTTATCATACGGTAGAATATCTTCTGGTTTGAAATCATACCATTCATTATACGAGGTGAAAGATAATTCATATGCAAACTCTGTCTTTTTCCCTGCTACTGCAGGTTTTTCCATATATATACTTTTATGAACATACTTGTCGGAAGATATTATATAATCTTTTTCCGAAGTTGATATGAGTTTTATATCTGTCAAACTATTCTGATCTTCACGAGGATAAGGCAACCAGGCCCTAATTATTTCTCCTTCGGGGACAACATCAGCATTTACTTTTAGACTATATTTTATAGTCATATTTACAGGCTTTGTAAGAGGAGATTTTAACTTTCTTGACTCAACTATTACTTTTGCATTATTATCATCCAGGAATATATCAAGTTTATCAGCAGAATATCCCTCTATAGAATCAAAAACATTTTTAGCCTCTCTATCTATTCTGAATAAATTTCTTCCCGCATTACGAAAATATCTCTTCTGCCCATTAATAATCATATTTTCGAGAGCATTTGTTGACTCCCAATCATAAATTTGTTCTTGTGTTAGATTTGGATAATATTTTTTCAAATATTCAACGATGTAACTACTGTCCCTTGAAAAATCGAGGGCTATTCTATTCATTTTCTCCTCTTCACTTATAACCAAGGACGGATCTGAAGAAGAAAAATGTCCACAACCGCATACGGCTATGGACAATAATATAAATAATATTTTTCGCATTGTGCTGTTTATTTTATTTTACCCTTTCACCATATGAACGGTCACTTGTATTAACTTTAATTTTATCACCCTGATTTATAAACAGAGGAACCATAATCTGCGCACCTGTTTCAAGAGTTGCTGACTTAAGAGCATTTGTAGAAGCAGTATCTCCTTTCACTGCAGGTTCAGTATATGTAACTTCCATCTCAACATATGTAGGCAGTTCGCATGTAAGACATCTCTCTTCATCAGCAAGGAACATCATCTCTACGCTCTGTCCCTCTTTCATTAAATCTGAATTATCAACCATTTCAGTATTCAGATGTATTTGTTCAAAATCTTCAGTATTCATAAAATTGAACCCCTCTTCATCTTTATAAAGAAATTGGTAAGGTCTGTGTTCTACTGTAATGAGATCTATTTTTTCCCCTGCTGAGAATGTATTTTCAAGAATTCTGCCATTTTCAAGATTGCGAAGTTTTGTTTTTACAAAGGCTGCTCCTTTTCCAGGTTTGACATGTTGAAACCATACAATTGAACATGGTTTACCATTATAATTTAAATAAAGTCCATTTTTAAAATCTGCTGTTGTTGCCATATATTATCATTTTTTATTATTCAAAGTGTGTGACAAAGATACGAAAATTTCTTCCAACTGCCATTTAGGAGTAGAAGTAGCGCCGCAAATACCAACGGTATCCCCATCCTTAAACCATCCATAATCAATCTGATTCTTATTTTCAAGCCAGTAAGTACGAGGGTTCGCTCCCCTACAAAGTTCAAATAATACTTTTCCGTTTGAACTTTCCTTACCGCTTACGAAAAAAATAATAGAATGTTTCTTTGCAAACTCAACTAGATGTTTATGTCTGGATGCTACCTGTTTACATATTGTATCAAATATTTTAATTCTTTTGTCTTTGTATTTTTCAGAAATGATTGAACAAATGTTCTCATACTCTTTTGGATCTTTTGTGGTTTGAGAGAAAATAGCAACAGGACGATTGAAATCTATTTTTGAGATTTCATCAACATTCTCAATTACTATTGCTTCTGAATTTGTTTGCCCGACCAATCCATTAACTTCGGCATGCCCACGCTTACCAAAAATCACTATCTGACCACCATCATCCTTCATATCTTCATATGTTTCTCTTATCTTCTCCTGTAACTTAAGAACAACAGGACAAGTACAATCTATTATTTGAAGATTATTTTTTAAAGCCAAACTATAAGTTGAAGGTGGTTCGCCATGTGCCCTGATCAGAAGAACATCGTTTTTCAATTGTTCAACATCCATAATATTGAGTATATGCAATCCTTTTTCCGAGAGTCTTTCTATTTCTGCAGAATTATGTACAATAGCCCCTAACGAATATAATCTTGAATAATATTTAAGATAATTTTCAGCTTGTTCAATGGCTCTTACAACTCCATAACAGAAACCTGAGTTTTCATCTATTTCTACCTTAATACTCATAGTAATTTTATTCCCCAACGTTTTCGGAGAATATTATCCAGCCAGACCATCTGTTCATCAACAGTCATATGATTATTATTCAAAAGCACAGCATCATTTGCTATACATAAAGGATCCGTTGCTCGGCTTGAATCAATGTAATCTCTTTCTAAAACATTCTTCAAAATTTCATTATAATTTGCATCTTCCCCCTTAGAAATAAGTTCATCATATCTACGTTTTGCCCTTAAATCTGCATCAGCAGTCATAAAAATTTTCAATTGAGCATCCGGAAATACTGCAGTTCCAATATCCCTTCCATCCACTACCACTCCACCCTCTTCTCCATATTTATGCAAACTATCATCAACATATTTTCGAATAAAAGGAAGTGTTGCTATAGGACTTACATAGTTTGATATTTCCAATTGCCTTATACGTTTTTCAACATTAACTCCATTTAAAAATGTTTCACTTCCAACTTCATCCCCATTATGTGGTTTAAATGTAATACTAATATCATCAAGTGCATTTTCCAATCCTACTTCATCAATTTCACTATGTTCATTTATGAATCCATTTTCAAGAGCATAAAGAGTAACTGCTCGGTACATAGCTCCCGAGTCAAGAAACAAAAATCCAAGTTTAGATGCAATCATTTTTGCAAACGTACTTTTGCCTGTAGATGAATATCCATCAATCGCTATTATTATGTTCTTATGTTTCATAAGTTCCGGTAATTTCAACAAAAGTATAAAAAATGGCTATCTTTGTGAAATCAATTTTAAACTCATCAAAAAATGAAGGTACTTATTATCGATGATGAAAAAAGCATTCGTAACACACTTAAAGAAATTCTGGAATTTGAAGGACACGAGATAACACTTGCTGAAGATGGCAAAATAGGGGTTGATCTTGCTTTGAGTGGCAATTTTGATGCAATTTTCTGTGATATAAAAATGCCAAACATGGATGGGTTGGAAGTACTTGATATTCTAATTGAAGAAAAGTGTGAATCTGCAATAATCATGATTTCGGGACACGGAAGTATTGACACTGCCGTAGAGTGCATAAAAAAAGGTGCATTTGATTTTATTCAGAAGCCACTGGATCTTAACAGAATATTGATTACGCTGAAAAATGCTACAGAAAAAAACACGCTGGTAAAAGAGACTAAAATTCTAAAAAAGAAAGTGGGAAGTCGTAACGATATGATAGGAAAATCCAAACCCATACTTCATATTAAAGAAATGATTGATCGTGTTGCTCCAACTGATGCCCGCGTACTGATTACCGGATCCAATGGAACGGGCAAAGAAGTTGTTGCCAGATGGTTACACGAAAAAAGCAATAGGGCGTCAGCACCATTCATTGAAGTAAATTGTGCTGCAATACCTAGCGAATTAATTGAAAGTGAATTATTCGGTCATGAAAAAGGTGCATTTACCTCTGCAGTAAAACAACATAAAGGAAAATTTGAGCAAGCTGACGGAGGCACGCTCTTTCTTGACGAAATAGGAGATATGAGTCTTGCAGCACAAGCAAAAGTACTACGCGTACTCCAGGAAAATAAACTGACAAGGGTAGGCAGTGATAAAGATATATGTGTAAAAGTAAGAGTAATAGCCGCTACCAATAAAAATTTAATTGAAGAAATTGAAAAAGGACATTTTCGTGAAGACTTGTATCATAGATTAAGTGTAATAGTCATCCACGTACCTCTTCTGTCTGAACGTAAAGATGATATCCCTTTACTTGTAAATTATTTTATCGATCAAATTTGCAATGAAACAGGCATGGCTAAAAGAACATTGACACCTGAAGCTTATGAAGAGTTAAAAAACCATTCTTGGACAGGTAATATAAGAGAACTCCGCAACGTAACTGAGAGATTGATGATTCTTTGCGGCGATGAAATAACAAAAGAGGATATTGTGACATATGCCACTCCATCCATTTAAAAAAAAATTATGAATTTAGTAGCAATAGTAGGACGGCCGAATGTAGGCAAATCAACCCTTTTCAATAGACTTGTAGGGATGAGAAAAGCAATCGTTGATGTGATTGCAGGGGTAACGCGTGACCGCCATTACGGAAAATGTGAATGGTGTGGAAATGAATTCTCAATAGTTGATACAGGTGGCTTTACCGTCAACTCTGAAGATATTTTTGAAGAAGAGATACGTAAGCAAGTGATGCTGGCCATAGAAGAGAGTGACGTAATTCTCTTTATGGTTGAAGTCTCTACCGGAATAACAGATTTTGATGCAGAAATAGCAGATATTCTACGCAGGTCGCGTAAGCCAGTAGTTATGGCCGTAAACAAAGTTGACACCGGTGACAAAATGTATGGAGCATACGAATTTCACTCTTTAGGTTTAGGAGAGCCATGGTGTATATCTTCCGCAAACGGAAGTGGAACAGGAGATTTATTAGATGAAATAGTCCGCAAACTTCCTGAAAATTCAAACGTTGTTGATACTGAAAATCCTGATATACCTCACTTCACAATTGTCGGAAAACCTAATGTAGGGAAATCGTCATTGACAAATGCCCTACTTGGAGAAGATAGAAATATAGTAACTCCTATTGCAGGAACAACACGTGATTCGATTTCCACTTATTATAATAAATTCGGACATGAATTCATGCTGGTTGATACAGCCGGACTGCGCAAAAAAGCTAAAGTAAAGGAAGATCTGGAATTTTATTCAGTAATGCGATCAATCCGGGCAATAGAAGACTCTGATGTATGCATTTTAATGATTGATGCAGCTACAGGTATAGAAGCTCAGGATATGTCAATTTTCAACCTGATCAGTCGCAATAAAAAAGGATGCGTAGTGGTTGTAAATAAATGGGATACAATAGAGAAGAACAATAATACCATGAAAGAATATACTGAAAGCATCAAGGAAAGACTTGCTCCATACAATGACATACCAATTATTTTCACTTCAGTTATAAATAAACAGCGTATTTTAGACGTATTGAATGCCGCTACCATGGTATATGAAAATTATTCCCGAAAAATTCCAACTTCAAAACTGAATGAAGTGATGTTACCTGAAATAGAAAACTATCCTCCTCCTGCATGGAAGGGTAAATACATTAAGATAAAATTCATAACACAACTGCCGACACAATCTCCTTCTTTTGCATTCTTCTGTAATCTGCCGCAGTACATACGTGAACCGTACAAAAGATATCTTGAGAACAAATTAAGATCGCATTTTGATTACACAGGTTGCCCTATTCAAATATATCTGAGACAGAAATAATCTATTTTTTTAGCATCGGCAACTTAATTGTAAAACATGCTCCTCCAAGTGTGGATGTAGAATATGAAATGAACCCTTGGTATTGTTCTACTATACTTCTGCAAATTGCCAATCCAAGTCCTGTTCCACCTGTTTTAGTCGTGAAATTAGGTTTAAAAAGCTTATTGTAATTTTCTTCAGTTACACCTGAACCGTTATCTTCAAACAATATAATATAGTAATCACCTTTTGAATTCTGTTCGCAAGATAGTGTTACTTTTATTATTCCATCATTTTTATTGTTCAGAGCCTGAATACAATTTGTTAACAAGTTAACAAAGACTCTTGCTAATTGTTTTTTTCTGGCCGAGACAATAGGATCTCCATGAATTTCAGATACATATCTCATATCAATATTTTCCTGGTTGTCAAAAAGGACAATCTGTTCTTTTATCAAATCGTCTAAATCAACATCAACATTATCTTCATTATAAAATTTTGCAAAAGAAGAAAATTCATTAGCAGTTTCGGAAAGTATATCTATTTGTTCTATCAACGACTTGCTCAACTCATCAAACTTATTCTCCCACCCCTCAACGTTTTGTTTTTTTAATCTTACGATATGTTGAATACTTAATCTCATCGGAGTTAAAGGATTTTTAATTTCATGTGCAATCTGACGTGCCATTTCTTTCCATGCCTGTTCCCTCTCGCTTTGAGCCAATTGTTGTGTACTCTCTTCCAAATCATCAACCATCTTATTATAGGCACTAACAAGTAACCCAAGCTCATCTTTATTGTTTTTATAACTGATATGTTCCGTCTTCTTGGAAACAGATAATCCTTCCATTTTCTTTTTAATTTCCGCCAAAGGTTTCGACAATGAATTGGAGACCATTGTTCCACCAAGAGTGGCGGCAATCAATAGTAGTAAATAAATATTAATGATTGTTGCAACTGTTGATGCCGTACTCTCATTTTTATTCACTGAATGTAAAAAGTAAGGAATATTGGCTATTGCCACAAGGTTTCCGTCAACATTAAAAAGAGGGGCAAAAATTGAGTAATACTCAATATCAGCAATCTTTTCCTTAGTTACAAATCTCATTGATTTCTCATAAACAATATTTTTGTAAGCATTGTGATTGATTCTTGAGCCTATTAAAAATTGATCAAATATCTCTGATTTAGTGGAACGGATAAGACGACCGTGCGTATCATAAAGATTAATATCTGTTTGTGTATTACTTGCAACACGATCCATTGCGCTAAAAAGTTCAGGAGTATTTATATCATTATATCTCAAAGCATATTTACAATAATCAGAAAGTGTTGATTGAACTACCTTAATCTTCTCTTCCATTTGGATACTATTGTTGTCGTTTGTCAGATTAATACTGTAAACCACACTGCCAACGCCCATACAAATCAGTGCAAAAGCCATTGAAAAAGTTACCAAAAAAGTTATTTTTCTTCTGAAAGATGACTTTGGAAGAGTAAATAATTTACTCTTCCTGCTCCATTTTGTACTTAAAAGCAAAATTGTTCCAAAAAAGAGAGAAAGATATGAAAATGAAACCAGGTATGGAAAAAACGAATGCCTTTTGCGACTTATAATAATAATATCATCATCTGATACTTTATTTACAAAATGTGCCTCAGAATTTTTTAGAATTAATGAATAACCAGATTTATATTCTTCATCATTTATATTAACCGGATAGTTATAACGGCCGCGATATGAAACCAGTCTCTTATTTGTATATTTCGCATAAGAATATGATTTAGGAAGAGCTTCATCAGTGAAATTCTGAGATTCAAGAAGTATTCCTGGATACCCAATATCATCTTTAACATATTTTGATTCAATCTCCAAAAACATCATTACAGATTTATTTTGAACAGGATCATAATAATTAAACAAACCCAAATACGAAGTCAATCCATCATAATTGTTCATATAATAAAATCTGGAGTTTGGAGCCAATTGATTCCCATATCTCAATACCTCTTCCTGAAAATAGCTGTAGCAGCCTATTGGCGGCGCACCAACAGAAAGCTGTAAAAGATCGTTACCACCACAGTTGGTAACAGTAATATTGTATTTTTGTCTTATTGCCTGAAATAGATATCTCTCATTTATTCTGCTCTTTATTAATTCATTTCCCTGAGAAGACACAAGTGAAAGAATTTTTATAAAAGGATCTTGCGCAATAGCATCTTCGACAATACGTAATTGCAATTCAAGATTAAGATCTCTCTCAACTGCTAATTTATTAGTCCATACCCTATTACTCTCAAATTCCTTTTTTAAGCCGAACCAACTGACTACAATAACGCTATATGCAGATATTAACAAAATATACAAAATGATATTTCTCCAAGAGAATAACGATGTCTTTTTATTTTTCCGGAGAAATAAAATAATCATCTGCATTGAATAGAGAAGTGCCAAGAACAACATCGAATATGAAATGTAGCACAAAATTGAATAAAAATTTATCTCCTCTATTCTGAACAATTCAAGAACTATATTCGAATTAAGTATCAGAGATTTTAAAGTAGAGTGGATATAAAATATTAAAAAGAAGGAGAGAAAAAATAAAGCTGAAATTAACAATCCTTTTTGCCATTTGTTTTTACTCACAAACTTTTCATAAATATTATTGCGAACCATGAAAAATGTTAAAACAAGCAAAAAGACAAACAGATTGTTAAAGAGGAAATTGCCCAAAGAGTTGAAAAGTCTTGTATCCGCATATAAGATTGGAGAAAACAAAGGACTTTCTGTACCAATCCTTGATACCATCAGTAAGGCAAGAAATCTGATAAACGTAAAGCCTGTAATTGCAACAACAAAAGAGATACCGCTCCTTTTCTTTGAATGATATAATATCAATGCAAATATTCCAAAAATAAAAGAAAACCATCTAAGAGGAGAATCTCCATACCGAAAAGAAGATGGTCCTTCAGTAACAATTGAAAATAATGGTTCGCCGTCTTTGCCGAAAACTACTCCTCCATCATCTACACTAACAGGTACCGTAGTATAAGCTCGGTCAAGCCTCAAATTGGTATTCACCTTATTAGTAATAATCTTATCTGAAGGATATTCAGTTTTAATAAGTATACCGGTAATTATTTTTGTATATTTTGTGACATATATCTTTACGACATACCATGCTGAACCCAGATTTACATATTGTTCATGATTACCTAAATAAGCAAGAGGAGTACTATACAAATTTCTGTTACTCATGTATTGTAATCTGTATAAAAACGGATAGATATCCGTTTCATCATTACTTATCGGGAATTGATTTGCCCAAGATTGTAGTGTGTCAGCATTATATTTATAAAGCACCATATCTTCAGGGAGATTCTCAAAAGAGACCCATTTATCGACAGGAACTTCCATCGCCTGTTTGGCATAGCTCTCCATCAATCTCTCTTTTTGATGCAATCTTCTCTCTACCTGATGTATTTCACCTTTTAAATTGATATCGTAATCCGTTACAACAAAAGACAAAGCCAGCAACAGAATAGAAATAACGCCAAAACTCTCTGCCGGATATTTTTCTAAAAAGTACTTTATTTTTTTAAAATATATTTTAATTTTTCTCATTCGTGATGGTATGGTTCTCCACGTATTATTGTAAAGGCCCTATAAAGTTGTTCCAAAAAAATGACACGCACAAGCTGATGTGAGAATGTCATTTTAGAGAGAGAAAGAAGCGAATCTGCCCTATCATAGACAGACTCCGAAAAACCATAGCCCCCTCCAATGACAAATATAATATCTTTATTGCTATGTGAAAACTTATGCTCCAAATGTCGTGCCCAATCCACAGAATTAAAAACAGAACCTTTTTCATCAAGAAGAATAACATTATCAGCCGACTTAATACATTTTAAAATAAGATCCCCTTCCTTAGCTTTAATCTGCTCTTTACTAATGGAAGAAACATTTTTTAATTCTGTAATTTCTATAAACTCAAAATTAACATAATGACTTATTCTATCAATATACGTCGCTATACCCTTTTTTAGATACAATTCTTCAGTCTTTCCTACCAAAAGTAATTTCACCTTCATATTTTGAACTATAATAAATACAAAATTAAAATTAAAAAGCAAATATAGTGCTTATATGGCTTGATTTTTGCTTTATCTATAATAATTAAAAACAATAAATACTAATGAATTATATGAAGAGAGTTTTATTACTTACCTTTTTGAGTCTTTTTTCTTTTAATTATCTTTCCGCACAACAAAGTGATCAAGATGTTTTTATTCCTATAGGAAAATATATTCAGTCTGGTGATTATGAAAAACTGTCTGCTTGGTTTGCAGATAATTTGGAATTAGATATTCTCGGTACAATAAATAATTGTACCCGTAACCAAGCCAAACTTATTATGAAAAATTTCTTTACAAATTATACTCCTAAAAATTTTTCCATCATACATAAAAGCGGACAAGCTCCCATGAAATATGCTGTAAGCAGCCTAAATGCCGGAGGAGAAAAATTCAGAGTAATTCTTTTTGTAAAAACAACAGATGATATAAACTCTATTCAGCAATTACGGATTGAGAGAGATTAAAACACCTCCAGTTTACCTACAAAGACTCCCTGTGCTCCCGATTGAGTGATTATGACATTCTTGCCTTTAAGATTCAATTCATTATCAACCTCTTTAAGATATGTGTGAGAATGTCCTCCTATAATTATATCAATATTTTCGGAATTTTGAGCCATAATAATATCTGAAGGATGTTCTAGTGACCCCCCTGAATAACCTAAGTGAGATAACAAAATTATAATGTCACAATGTTTATTATCTTTAAGCATCGCTGCCAATTTATTTACTTCTTTAATAATATTCAGACTTTTCATCCCTTCAAGAGAACTTGCAAGAACCAAGTTATCAAGATGTAAAGTAGCACCAATAATACCTATCTTCAGTCCGCCCCTATAAACAATTTTATATGGCTTAATCTGTTTTCTTAAGGGAGTATCGGAAAAGTCATAATTACAGCATAATGTTGTATAGTTAGCCATTTTCAGTCGACGAGAAAGTTCATCCTGCCCATTGTCAAATTCATGATTTCCGAGTGTAGCAACATCATATTTCATTACATTCATAATCTCAACCTCAATATCTCCCTTTGCTACAGTAAAATATGGAGTTCCTTGGCTATAATCTCCTGCATCTAAAAGCAGTACTTTATTTTTACCATAATATTTCCTTACACTATTTATAAATTGCAATCTTCTCTCAACACCACCCATATCTTTATTACGGCCAACTCTTATCGTTTCAATTTGACTGTGTGTATCGTTAGTATGTAAAATCACCAACCTTTGAGCATTTATAATACTGATTCCCAGTAATAATAATGCTATAGTTAACGTAAGTTTCTTCATTGTTCTCTCTTTGAATTTTTAACGATAACACGACCATCCGATTTAGGATTTATTTTCTTACCGGCAGCAGTTAGTTTCTTAATATGTTCTACAATGGCATCACGTATAAAAATATTTGTTTCAGTAATACTTTCTGAATATTTTTTTACTCTAAGACCATCTCCACCTTCGAGAAGAAAGTTTATCGTCGCAAGCTTATAAACTTTATTATCATCAATAGGACGCCCCCCCACATAAGCCTTTTTTAATTTATAACCGTCAATTACTATCTCCACATTACTAAGAGCTTCAACCTGTCCTGATTTAGCCATTTGATCAAATATTTTTTTTAGTTCTTTTCCTTTAATATCAGCAATTACAATGTAGTTGTTAAAAGGAAATATCGAAAAAATATCATATACCCTTACCGCTCCTTTTGGCATTTCAGACCTGATTCCTCCGAAATTTGTGAGAGCAAGATCCACATCACACATGCAATACTGAATTGCAGCTTCTCTTATTACATCAACAGCAAAATTTGAGAGTGGACTTTCAGGCTCTTTTTTACGAAGTTCATTTGTAGAATACCCTATTATTTCTGTCAAAGGAGCAATCTGATACTTATATTTTGCTATTACTTGCGTTGCAGATGAGTCTTTTATTTCATTCCACGTAGAATCCATCGGCACTTCCTGCCAGTTATATTTAAATTCAGACGTATTTTTTATCATGCTTCCACAAGAAGCAAGAAACAAAGTAACCAACAACAACAGCAAAAATTTTTTCATCAGTCTTTAGATTTCATCCATTTAAACAAATCTTTGAATGTGGCTTTTTTACCAAACATAAGAATTCCGACACGATATATCTTAGCTGATATATAGACCATCAATAAAAACGTTCCTATCAACAACCCAATAGAGAGCAATAATTCCCAAGTAGGAACTGCACCAAACGGAATACGGGCCATCATTACCATAGGCGAAGTAAATGGAATCATCGAAGCCCAAAATGAGAGTGAACTGTTAGGGTGTTGGAATGTATGCAGCATGATAAACAACCCAATCATAAGTGGAAGAGTAATAGGCAATGTCAATTGATTTGTATCAGCTTCATTATCTACGGCAGAACCTACTGCAGCAAACATT
>JBAXYG010000003.1:0-20301 GCA_041670905.1 Bacteroidales bacterium | reverse complement strand
CCTGTAGGAAACCAGCCGAAATATTTGAAATCTTTTTAACTTCATTCAAATCTATTATAGCTTCAAAATCGGTACCCTGATATCCTTGCCAGCCTCCAAGTCTAAAATTTTTTTCCCCTCTAACTCCATCAATAAGCCCCTTGTCCCCACCTGCAGCATATTGAAGAGTGTATTTAGATATAATTTGTATTGAATAAGTATTGTTTACCTTATTCAACGAAGTTGCAGTTATAAAACTTTTTTCTAAATTATGGTCTTTACAATAAGCTTTTATTTCAGAGCTTTCTTTTATAATAAATGGACCCGAATATATTACAAAATCTTCATTTTCTCTTTGTCCAATTTCATTAATACAGTACCAAATCTCATACTCAGGATTCAAAGAAGATATTATTACTTTAACTGAATCAGTAAATATGCTGTTTTTTATATCAAACCAAGGGTTTGTCACAATATTAAATTCCCCATTATTTTTCCCGGCCATAGCCAATTCTTCTATAATACTTGAATGCGGTCTATTTATATATGCTTTTCCAAACTCATAATTGGGATTTTCACCCATAGTGAGTTCAATGTTACTCCCTTCCATTATATCTGAGTGCAAAACATAAGATTTTGGGTAATCAGATCCGTTCATAAAGGCACTTTGAACATATATGTTTTTAGCATTATTTTCTTTTGCATTAATAGTAAACTGCTTTCCATTCTCAAGATTTATTACAACCTTTTTAAACATCGGTGAGCCCAAAACATATATCTGAGTCGCAGGTGTTACAGGATAAAAGCCCAAAGCGCTAAACACGTACCATGCCGACATCTGTCCGCAATCCTCATTACCACATAGCCCATCAGGAGCTGAAGTGAAGAGAGTAGTCATTATCCTCCTTACCAATTTTTGTGTTTTCCACGGCTTTCCAACATAAGGATACAGATAAGAAATGTGATGGCTTGGTTCATTCCCCTGAGCATACTGTCCTATCATACCAGTAATATCTGCAGAATTCCAACCCGTAATCTGGCTCGAATACGAAAAAAGTTCATCCAACCTTTTTGAATAATTCTCTTCACCATGGATTGCTTCAACCAAATTATTATCAATTTTTAATATATCTCCTTTTTTTTCAAACCCCATATCATTACTGCCTGATTCTAAACTACTTTTTTCCCCTTTAAAAATGCCTTCGGAAAAAAGATTTATTTGTCCTGAAATGTCCTGAGGGACATAAAAGCTGTACTGCCACGAATTTGCCTCAGTAAAATGAACATTTACCTCAGTAGGACTAAACGGATCAATCCAAATACCTTTTATTTTTGGTCGCATGAACCCTGTAAACGGATCAAAAATATTTTTATAGTATTGCGCTCTTCTTATATATTCTTTGTAAATATTATCGCGTCCAAGCTTTTTTGCCACCTGTGCAATACACCAGTCATCATAAGCATATTCTAGTGTTTTTGAGATTGATTCATGTTCCTTTTCAGCCAAAACAAGTCCATTATCCCTAAAAATATCTATTCCAAACTCTTTCCTATTAGAACTTGCAACCATCGCTTCCAAAGCATAATTTAGATCAAAATTATTAATCCCCTTAATAAGTGCATCTGCAATTACTGGTATTGAGTGATATCCTATCATGCAATTAGTCTCATTTCCCGAAAGTTCCCATATAGGTAATTTGCCGGACTGAGAATATATAGCAAAAAATGATTTTATAAAATCCACCGTACGCTCTCTCTCAATAATAGTAAAGAGTGGATGAAGTGCCCTATAAGTATCCCAAAGAGAAAAAACAGTATACTGATCATACCCTTCAGCCTTATGGACCTTACGGTCTATCCCTCTATACTCTCCATTTACATCAGAGTATAGATATGGTGAAATAGCAGTATGATAAAGTGCTGTATAAAATACCTTCTTATTTTCTATATTATCAGTAGTTACCTCAATTTTAGAAAGATAATCATTCCACGCCTTTTCAGTATTTTTTCTCAATCTTTCAAAATTCCAATCATTTATTTCTGCTTTGAGATTCATTTTGGCATTTTCAACAGAGACAGATGAGATACCAATCTTTACATATATAACATTTTGCACATCATCAGTTTTATTAAATGAATTACAAATTATCTTACCATTTGATTTCCCTGTCAAGTTTTTAGTTGTATTGTTAGCCAATTTACTTGTTGAGTTGCTAATTGTATTGTCAGCCGATTTACTTGTTGAGTTGCTAATTGTATTGTCAGCCGATTTACTTGTTGAGCTGCTAATTGTATTGCCAGCCGATTTACTTGTTGAGCTGCTAATTGTATTGCCAACCGATTTACTTGTTGAGCTGCTAATTGTATTGCCAACCGATTTACTTGTTGAGCTGCTAATTGTATTGTCAACCGATTTACTTGTTGAGTTGCTAATTGTATTGCCAGCCAATTTACTTGTTGAGCTGCTAATTGTATTGCCAGCCAATTTACTTGTTGAGTTGCTAGTTGTATTGTCAGCCAATTTACTTGTTGAGCTATTTAATGTGTTTTCAATTGATTTTTTTGCAGAGTAATTTCTGAATGTCAATATTGCTGTAGAACTATTATATTCAGAGGATTTGTCTTTTGACTTAACGTTTTTATTGTTTATTTCTGCGCTGCTAATTTCCTTAGAAAACTCTATATAAAAATAAACTATCTGGTCTGAAGCCCATGCTTTCGAGCGCCTAAAACCTTGTACTGCATTTTCTTCTACCAGTTCTATATATGAATCGACAACCAAATCCCTATGTTTCAAATCTATAATAAGTTGAGGACTCACTCCATCTTTAAATGTATATTTATGCATCCCTAGCCTCTTTCCAGCTGTCAACTGGGCGAGTACATTCCATTTATCAAGATATACTTCATAATAACCTGGAGAAGACTTTTCCTTTTCATGGCTGAAATGTGATCTGTAAAATTCATTATTTACCTCTTCATATTTATAATCCACAACAGGCATTATCAGAATATCGCCATAATCAGAGCAACCTGTGCCGCTCAAATGAGTATGGCTGAACCCGTAAACAAGTGAATCGGAATAATGATACCCTGAACAGCCATCCCAGCCATCAATCCTTGTATCGGGACTCAACTGTACCATACCAAAAGGATACGTGGCACCAGGAAAAGTATGACCATGAAGATCAGTTCCAACAAATGGATTAACATAATTTATTTTATCCAATTCTAACTTTTTTCCATTTTTGCCACTAATCGGTATAATATTACTACCTTCATTTAGTATAATGTTACTACCTTCATTTAGTATAATGTTACTACATTCATTTAGTATAATGTTACTACATTCGTCATGTAATATATTACTACTTTTGTCTTGTATCAAGTTACTACATTCGTTAGGTAATCTATTACTATCTTCTGTTAGTAATAGATTATTCCCACTTGCTGGCAACACTACAACTGCAAAAAAAAGTATAACGTATATTAATTTTCTTTTCATATGTAATATGTGCTATATCTAGTTTTTATAAATAACTAATCGGTTTCCATTTCAGCATCAAGTTTAACTTTTTAATACTTGAGTTAGAATATATCAAATTTAGTAAAAAATTTGCTCGACGTTACTTATTGGTATTATATTGATTATTATATATATATATAATGCTATTAATGTCTCTTTTTTTAAAATACCAATAACATATCAGCTCAATTTGCTGTAAAACAGGCAAATACCAATTAATAACGCCAAATTATTTGAAAAATAAATTTAGAATTATATTTTTGTATTGAAAGAAATCTAAAAACTATGGGACAAAGTGTAGGTAGATCGAAGCGTGTGAAACGTCCTAAAAAGGGTTATTTCCACATAATTCTTAAGAGTAATTATCAATCAATAATTTTTGAAGATTCTCATGATTCAGAAATGTTTATTGAACTCTTTAATCTCTATTCAAAAAAATACTCAACTTCAATTTTGGGCTGGACCCTGATGCAAACCCACGCTCACATTATTCTTAAATCAAAGGAATTGTCTAAATTTATGGCAGTATGGTTACGTGAATTTTCTAGATACTACAACAGAAGACATAAAAGTGCAGGAAATATTTTTATTAAACCTTTTTCAAGCTATTTAATAGAAAATTATAAGAATTTAATTGAAACAGTATTTTATCTATACTATAATCCATTAGCAGAAGGTATATGTAATCATCCAAAAAACTATGAATTTTGCTCATTTAATTCTCATTTTAAAAAAGACAAAAAAATAGATACAACCATTATTGACAATCATTTTGAAAATTATAAAGATTTTGAAAACTCATTTTTTGATTACGTAAAATTGAAGTCAAAGAACATAAAAATGGTTGATGAAAGAGGCCGTATGACAAACGCTCCACTAAATATGGGAACTGGATTTAGACCATATACAAACAAAAAATCCAATACTGATATTCAGGTTCTGGAATTCAGAGATAAATTACTTAAAGGTAGATCATTATCAGAATTAAACACTTCCCAAATTGATGATATAATTGCAATAATCCTTAACGATTCCTTTGCAAATAAACGTCAGATAGCATCTGTAATGATGGTACATTATGACCATGTGAGAGGCGTAGAGAAAAAACTTCTAAAAAAAATATATTAGAGTTTGCGGCAGAGCCAAGTACAACGTTGTTAATTGGTATTTCTTTGTTTATCAATAATATACAAAGAGAATATATATACAACACAAAAAGCGCTAAAATATAAACAGCTATATCTCAGATTAATACCAACAAACAACGCCGTGTCGAAAAGCCTCAGGTACTTTCAGTTTCTTAAAACTCTTATTTTTTTTGACGTCTTGAAAATATTCTATAGTACCTCAAGTACCTTTTCAAGTTTATTTCCTCTTGAACCCTTTATTAATATTGACCTACAGTTAAGAGGATTTGTCTTAAGGTATTCCCTTAATTCTTCAGATGTATCAAAGAACCGTTCTGAAAAAACAAAATCCATTCCCTTTCTATTTTTAGTTTGAAGATCATCAGCAGCCTTCATGAATTCTCTACCGACAAAGAAAAGCACTCCAGAAACAAAAGGATCAGTATCAGAACAGATAGAAAAAATCAGTTCAAGGATTGATTTATGTTCCTCAAGAGAATCACTTCCCAATTCAAGCATATCACCTAAAATAAGAGTCTTTGAAGGAAATTCCGTTTCAGCAAAATTTTTAAGTGAAGCCCTCATGCTAGTCGGATTTGCATTATATGCATCAACAATCAATAAATTTCGCTCTGTATGCACCAACTGAGACCGATTGTTTGAAGGGATATATGCTTCAATTGCTGATACAGCAGCGGCGGCGTCCACATTAAAATAATTACCAACACATAATGCTGCCAAAATATTATCAGCATTATAAGAACCAATAAGATTAGTACTTATCTCACCATAACCCGGCACATCTATTCTAAGATAAGGCGCCGAAACAGTTACTGGCAAAATTAATGCCTCCTGAAAATCGAGGCCGTACTTCACGGATTTCACCCCTGGTCTACTGGAAATCATTTCACACAGATAAGGGTTATCTACATTATAGAAAATTGTACCAGATTGACCTACAATAAAATCATATAACTCACCTTTTGTCTTTTTCACCATATCAAAAGAGCCAAATCCCAATAAATGTGCTTTGCCTACATTAGTCACAAGCCCAAATGTCGGAAGAGCTATTCCTGTTAAAAAAGAAATCTCGCCCTGTGCACTTGCCCCCATCTCTATAACAACTATTTCGGTAGAAGCATTTATTCCGAATAAAGTTAATGGAACCCCTATGTGATTGTTAAGATTGCCATGTGTCGCAACAATGTTATATTTTGCGGACAAAACAGCAGACACAAACTCTTTTGTTGTTGTTTTTCCGTTTGTGCCGGTAATAGCAATTACAGGAATATCATATTGAGAACGATGGTAACGAGCTAAATTCTGTAAAGTTGTCAAAACATCTTCAACCACTATACATTGGGAACAAAATGAAAGAGAGGGTCTATCAACAACAGCATATTTTGCACCTAAAGCAATAGCTTTCTCCGCAAAATCATTTCCGTCAAACATATCTCCCTTCAAAGCAAAAAACATTATACCCTCAGATATTGAACGACTGTCAGTCGTCAAACCGTTACAACTCTTATAGAGTCCGTACAATTTAGAGATTTCCATAAAACTTATTTTGAAAATTGGTTATACCGCATTTTATTTTAAAAAATGGTTATAGCACATCTTATTTTAAAAATTGAGCTATTCACTTATAATTAGTTGAGAAGGTTATTTTACACCTGTTGAACCAAATCCACCTACTCCACGAAAGCTCTCTTCTAGTTGATCAACCTCGTTCCATTCCACCTTCTCAAAACGTCCTATCACCATTTGGGCAATACGTTCACCAGGATTTATCACAAAAGACTCCGCTGAAAGATTCACAAGAAGTACTTTTATTTCTCCCCTGTAATCCGCATCAATCGTCCCTGGACTATTGGTAACAGATATACCATGTTTTGCTGCAAGACCACTGCGTGGACGTATCTGAGCCTCATAACCTTGAGGTAACTCAATAAACAAACCAGTAGGTATCATTGCCCGCTCTAAGGAACCTAAAGTAATGGGATTTTCAATATTTGCTTTCAAATCCATTCCTGCCGAAAATTCAGTCGCATAAGCAGGAGAAAGAAAAGCTGACTTATTAACAATTTTAACTTTCATCCGATAAATTATCTATTTATATCTTTTTCTAAACCACTAATCATTTCTCTGCTTTTTCTGAGAAGCTAAATATCTCTCACCTTTTCTGAGAAGCTAAATATCTCTCACTTTTTCTGAGAAGCTAAATATCCTCACTTTTTCTGAGAAGCTAAATATCTCTCACTTTTTCTGAGAAGCTAAATATCTCTCACTTTTTCTGAGAAGCTAAATATCCTCACCTTTTCTGAAAAACTAAATATCTTTCTCTTTTTCTGAACCACAAAGCGCCTCTCGTTTTTTCTCCGCCTTAAACATTGCTAAAACCGTACCTAAATATACCATAATCAATAGAGAATGAACAGCCATTTTCAACCACAACCCCATATCAGGTAGAAGCAAACTTATTCCATAAATTGATAGTCCAAGTACAATAAATATTAAAATTTTGTCCCATTCATAAGAAATAGGAAAATACTTTCTCCCAAGAAACAAGCTAAACAAAAACATTACTAAATAGCTAGCCAAGTGAGCCCATGCAGCAGCATGATATGAATATAAAGGCATAAATATCAAATTTATTACAATTGTAACAACAAGGCCGGACAATGTAATATAAATTGCATATTTAGTCATTCCGGAGAGTTTATACCACATATTTATATTGAACAGCATACCCAAAACAACATAAGCCATAAGCATGATTGGGGCTATAGAAAGACCTGCCCTGAAATTTTTCCCAAGTATGAGCCCTATTACATCAATATAAAGGATTACAGCCAAAAAAACAAACATGCAGAATGCAACAAAATAATTCATAACCTTCGCATATATTATTCTACTATCACTCTGCTTCTGCCTTTGAAAAAAGAAAGGTTCGGCTGCATATCTGAACATTTGAATAAAAAGAGACATTATTACAGCAATCTTGACCCCTGCCTGATATTCCCCTAAATCAGCACGCCACATTATAGTATCTACATTTATAAAACGCATTAATATTCTGTCAAGAAAATCATTCATAACACCAGGCAAACCTGCAACCATTAACGGAAGTGAATAAATCATCAAACTCTTCCAAAGTTTCTTGTCAAATTTAAAAGTCAGTTTTATTAAATCTGGAATCAACAAAACCAAACAAAGCAGACAACTTACAAAAACAGCAAAAATAGCATATGAAAAATCAGGGGTTGCACTTACAAATTTAAGAAGCCATGACTGGGAATGTGTTGCAAAATATGAAGGCATTGAAAGATAGAGAACTAGATTAACTCCTATTTCAGTAAAAATTTTCAGTGTTTTTATTACTGCAAATTTTACCGCTTTATGTTCATAACGTTGCTTGGCAAAAAGAATAGCCGAACACGAATCAATCGCCAGTATTGCACCAACATATATAATGACATTCGAAAAGCCTTCATACCCAAGTCCGGTAGAAATAGGATCCGAAAACACTAACAACAGAGAAAAAAAAGCGACCCCAAGAGCAAAAACAGTAACAAAAGCATTAGAAAATACCTCTTTTTGTTTTGTTCCCTCCTTGCTGGCAAATCTAAAACAACCCGTTTCAAGTCCTAAAGACAAAATAACCTGAAATATAGCAATATATGCCATAAATTCAGTTACAACCCCATAATCTGATTTAGTAAGTACTCTTGTATAAAGAGGAACAAGAAGAAAATTGACGATTCTCGCCAATATGGTACTCATTCCATATATGGCAGTTTCACCTGCCAGCTGTTTAAAAGGATTGGACATTTTGAGGTTAAATTATCTTCACAAATTTAATAAAAATGATTAAATTTGATAGTTTGAATTGTAACAATATTTTTTTATGAAACTAAAACTCTTATACACACTATTAGCCATGTCAATACTTTTTACCGGTTGCAAAAGCCAAAAAGCACAGGAAACTATCGAGAATCCTCAACCAGTAGAGGATTCTACTACTAAAGTAGCCGTTGAAAAACCAAAAATACCAGAAGAACCTATTTTCAAAATTGTAACTACTGAAGGAATTATAACAGTTAAACTATATAAAGAAACCCCTCTACACAGAGATAATTTCGTAAAACTTGCCAGTCAAAATTTCTATGATGGTATATTATTCCACAGAGTAATAAAAGATTTTATGATCCAGGTAGGAGATCCTTTAACAAAAGATACCGCAAATGTTAAAATGTATGGAACAGGGGGACCAGGATATACCATACCTGCAGAAATAATAGAAGGTAAAACACATAAAAAGGGAGCTTTAGCAGCTGCAAGAAGAGGTGATGCAGCAAATCCAAATAGAGAATCTTCAGGCTCACAATTTTATATTGTGCAGAATGAGATTGGTTGTAAACACCTTGACGGTCAATACACCATTTTCGGGGAGACTATTGATGGATTTGATGTAATAGACAAAATAGCATCTACTGAAACTGACGGAAGAGACAGACCTTTAAAAGACATTTATATAGTGACAATCATTCCTGACTTTAAAAATGTCACAGAATCAGAAGTTGAAAGTACTGCTGGAAAAACCGAAAATACTACTTTAGAAAAAAAAGAAACCAAGCCCACTAAAATTGTAAAATAATATTTTAAAACCTTACCTCAAATGAGTATGAGTATTATCGATACTATTAAAAAAAGCCGTAGCTATCGCCGTTTTGACCAAAAAAAGGAAATACCGGATAATGACTTACAACTTATGATTGAGGCTGCCCGTTTTTCTCCGTCATCACGTAATATTCAGCCTTTAAAATATTTTCCGTGCAACAATACTGATTTATGCAAAAAAATATTCGGTACTCTTGCATGGGCCGGATACCTTAAAGATTGGGATGGTCCAGAAGAGGGAGAACGCCCTTCAGCATATATTGTAATACTGCACGATACGTCTGTATCCTCAACATATTCCTGTGATGATGGCATTGCAGCACAAAGTATACTGTTACAGGGAGTGGAACTTGGATATGGAGGATGCATCATCTCATCTGTAAAACGTGAAAGATTATCAGAAATTCTTAACTTTCCAGATAACTTAAATATTCTGCATGTAATAGCAATAGGTGTTCCAAAAGAAAAAATTGTTTTAGAAGATATGCATCAGAATAATTATAAATACTGGAGAGAAACCGATGGAACCCACCATGTCCCCAAACGCACTTTAAAAGAATTAATAATTAAATAACAAATCAATATGAAACGATTTTTCTCAATTGTAGCGTTAGTTGCGACATTTATTGCTATTGGATCATGCAACCAGAATAAAGTTGACCCTAAAAATCCTTACGGCCTTGATATTGTAAATACATATAATTCTTACCTTGAAAGCGTGGCACAGGATCCAGATATGGAATTAATTGACCTTGAAACGTTTATTCCAAATATAGTTCTTGATATACGTTATGCAACAAAAAATAACTTCACCGGAGTTGCTATTTATACTCAACCAAAAGCATATGCACGCCGCCCTACTGCTGAGGCGTTGTTGAAGGTACAGAATGATCTTGCAAAACAGGGGCTTGGAATAAAAATATTTGATGCATACAGGCCTTACGCGGGTACCTTGTACTTTTATGAAGTATATCACGACACAACATTTGTTGCCTCTCCCAGGAGTGGTTCAAATCACAATAGAGGATTTGCCATCGATCTTACTTTGATAAACCTCGAAACTGGTGAAGAACTCGAAATGCCAACAACTTTTGATTCATTTACAAAAGAAGCTGCAGTAGAATATCCTGACCTTCCAGAAAATATTCTAGCTAATCGCGCCATACTCGTAAATACCATGACATCAAATGGTTTTACCACCTATAAGGATGAATGGTGGCATTTTAATTACAGTAAAGAAAGAGATAAATACAAAATTATTGATATCCCTTTTGAAAAATTTTCAGAAAAATAATTTTCTGGCCCATTTTTTGCAAACTACTTAATCAAATAGTTTTTTCATAGGTTAAGTTTTAGGTTAGAAAAGTTTAGGCGACCATATCATGGTTGCCTTTCTTTTTTTTATTTATTGTCATTATAAAAAATGTTGTATATTTGCAAGCCTTTTCTCGTGAAGATAAGGAAGTTATATTCAATCATTAACTTTAAAAGCAAATAAGATGGCTGTTAAAATTCGCCTATCACGCCACGGAAAGAAGAATTATTCTTTCTTTCACATTGTGGTAACAGACTCTCGCTCACCACGCGATGGTCGTTTCATCGAACAAATTGGTACTTACAATCCAAACACTAACCCGGCTAACATCGTTCTCGACGGTAACAAAGCTCTTGACTGGTTGAACAAAGGTGCACAACCTACTGACACAACCCGCCGTATTCTATCTTACGAAGGTGTCCTTCTAAAGAAACATCTTCAAGGTGGAATTAAGAAAGGTGCTTTAACTCAAGAAGAAGCTGATAAAAAATGGGATGCTTGGAAAGCAGAAAAAGAGACTAAAATTAGTTTGAAGAAACAAAACATTTCAAGTGCACATGTTGAAGCAAAGAAATCTGCTACCGACGTAGAAGCAAAAGTGAATGCTGATAGAGCTGAAGCTATTGCAAAGAGGAAACAAGAGGTAGAAGAAGCAAAAGCAAAAGCTGCCGCTGCTGCTGCTGCTGCAATAAAAGCTGCTGAAGCTCCTGTTGCTGAAGTTCCTGCTGCTGAAGCTCCTGCTGAAGTTGCACCTGAAACAAATCCCGAAGCATAACTGCATGAAGGTATTAAAATCCTATGGTACTAAAGGAGATGTTATTATTAACATATCACCTGCCAGTCCAAAAGATATTAATCTAAAAGAACCGGTATTCATCACTATTGATGGACTATCGGTTCCTTTTTTTATTGAAAATTTTCAGAAAAAGGGAGGCACAAAAGTCCAGATTAAATTTGAAGATATTGATTCATATAAAGCAGCCGAGGATATCGTCGGACAGAATATTATTCTGAATGGTAGTGAGCAGCAAGACAATGAATTTGAAGAAGGAGATATGCTATCTATTAATCAAATTATCGGATTCACCATCTTTGATCAAAATAAAATTGAAATAGGTAAAGTTGTAGATTTCTATGATATACCAAACAACCCTTGCCTCTCAGTACTGCATGAATCAAAAGATGTAATGATTCCTTTTCACGAAGATTTGATTATCAATATCAAAACTAAAAAAAAAATACTTATACTCAACATTCCTGAAGGATTAATTTAATCCAATTAATATTATATTCGTAGTATGAAACGCTATGAAGCACTAGATATCCTCCGCGGGATAACCATATTCGGCATGGTTTTTTCCGCTATTATACCTTCAGGAGTACTTCCTGTCTGGATGTACCATATGCAAAATCCACCGCCCACACACGAACTAAATACTCTTGTTAGAGGTATTAGTTGGGTTGACCTTGTTTTTCCTATTTTTATTTTTTGCATGGGCGCAGCCATTCCTCTTTCAGGGAGAAAAAAAATATCTCTTTGGAAGTCGGAAAATGTTACTAAAGGCAATATGACCAAGAAATTTTTTCTAAATAGTATAGAACGGTTTTTTATGCTTTGGATTTTTTCTTACTTGTATGTTTTCATGCTTTATACAAACATCGGTTCAATATGGGCTCAAGTACTAACCTTAGTAGGATTTGCTGCTTTTTTTCCTATGTATATGGTATTAAAAAAAGACATCTCAAACCGAAGAAGAATAGCAATCCGTTTATTTGGAGTTGTTATAATCCTTGTTGTATGTGTCACAGGACATTTTTGCTTCAACGAAGTTATTTCCGTTCAAAGAAGAGGAATAATAATATTTCTCCTTGCCTTCCTCTATTTATTAGGTTCAATTATATGGTATTTCACAAAAAACAAACCTATTTTAAGAAGCATAATTTTTACAATAATTCTGCTATTTACTATCATTTCACAACAACTGAACTGGCCTGAAATAACATACGCCAACAACTCTGTTAAATGGTGGTTCAATCTTGAATATATATACTTTTTGTTACTATTGCTTCCAGCTACTTACATAGGAGATATCCTATACAAAAGAATTGAAGAAGGGAAAAGCGATTTACTTGTATCTGCATCAAAAAAAGAAAGAATAACAGCTTTTTTTCTTTTTCCTGTATTACTCGCAACTATAATATGGCTTATCTCAAGTTCTGCCACAGGTTTTATAGAAACAGATATTCTGGTTGTATTTTGTATATTAATAGTTTTGGCTAACTTTTCAATTCTTATTCCAAGTTACCGTAAATATTTTTGGGTTATAATACTACTTCTTGTATTGGGATTTATTTTCGAACCATTTACAGGCTATATTAAAAAAGTACCCTGCACAATATCTTACTGTCTGATTACCTGCGCAATATCTATAATGCTTTTAATTATGATTGACATCCTATGTCATATAACAAGAAAAAATGCATTCAAGTGGATTTTTGCAGGGGCAGGTAAAAATCCCCTTATGAGTTACATAGCATTCAGCAGCTTCATTGTCCCTTTAATGAATATTACAGGTTTTATAACAATATACAGAGAATGTAGACCAGATTCAAATCCATGGATTGGAGTTCTGACTTCTGCTGCTATGGTGCTTATCACAATGACTTTTGTATCTTTTTTATCCAGCAAAAAAATATTTTGGAAAGCTTAGCAACATTGAAATCCTATAATAATTTTCTTTGCTTTCTCAACTTTTTCGTCAAGCAATTTTTTTGAAGATGCCTCGCATATAAATCTAAGATACGGTTCTGTATTTGAAGGGCGAATATTAAACCACCAATCCTTAAATTCCACCCTATATCCATCAAAATCGAATAAAGCAGTAGGCTTTTCAATGGAAATAAAATATTCTTTCACAGCATCCATGGCTTCTTTCTTTCTATCAAGCTTAAAATTAATTTCACCTGAATTCTGATATTTTTCAATATGTGAAATAAGCTTTGAAAAAGATATACCTTTCCGTTTCATTAAGGAAACCACATCAAGTATAAGAAGTGAAGCAAGCAAACCACTGTCTGAATAAAAAAAATCCCTAAAATAATAGTGTCCGGCAAGCTCTCCCCCATATATTCCGTCCAGTTCACGAAGTTTTCTCGCGGCATAAGCTCTTCCCACTTTCCATGTCTCCATTTTACCTCCCATAGGTGTAAGATACTCTCCTACTGCCTTTGAGCTTCTTATATCTTGAAGAACTATTCCCTTTTCTCCTTTTTTTTCAAAAAAATAATGACCAAGAACGGCAATCATAAGATCCGGAGAAATAAATCTTCCGTTTTCATCAACAAACATTACACGATCCGCATCACCATCAAATATCACTCCTATATCACATTTTTTTTCAAGTACAAGTTTTTGGAGATCCTTAACATTTTCTGGAATCAGAGGGTTTGCCTCATGATTCGGAAAAGTACCATCAAGTACGTCAAATATATAATATGGCTGATTACCAAATATCTGTTTAACAAAAAGAGCAGCCATCCCATTAGAAATATCCATT
Organism: Bacteroidales bacterium; assembly: GCA_041670905.1. Classification (GTDB taxonomy): domain Bacteria; phylum Bacteroidota; class Bacteroidia; order Bacteroidales; family UBA932; genus JBAXYG01. The sequence continues at coordinate 6,117 of JBAXYG010000003.1, read as the reverse complement.
CCGATTTTCAGGTTGTCATACTCAACTTTATATCTTTTCAAAAAACTTACATATTCTTCTGATATATCAAATGGAATCACTTTTCCTTTATTTGGAGCCACAGGTGTTGACTTTTCTTCTTCAATCCATCTCTGAATAGTTCCAAGGCCATTCTCTAGTCCGACAGGGAGTGCATTTTCCCTGGATACTTTTAAACCATTATATTCTTTTGGATTATGTGAAGCGGTAATCTGAATGGATGCCCCGAATTCATGCTTTGCTGTAGCATAATATACTAGCGGAGTTGTACTCAACCCAAGGTCATATACATCAGCTCCGGCATCAGTTATTCCTGAAATTAATGATTGATGTATTTCTGGCGAAGATATGCGGACATCCCTTCCTACCAATACTTTATTTACATTCAACAATTCAGGAACAAAGTATCCTACTTTATATGCTGTTTCTTTATCAAAGTCAACATTATAAATACCTCTGATATCATAAGCATGAAAAGCTCCCATAAAAATAGTATTTTGAAAAAAACAACTGTTATTTCTTATCGATCTTTACCTTATATGAAGTACGAACACAACCTCTGGATATTCCATTAAGTTTACCCGCAATCATTTTTCTGCGTATTGGTGCAGCTCTATCGGTAAAAACTATTCCTTCAAGATGATCCATTTCGTGTTGAACCATGCGGCATGCAAACTTATCAAATGTTTCTTCTTTCTGTTGAAAGTTTTCATCAATATATTTTACAGTAATTACTTTTGGTCGGATAATATCAGCATCAACATTAGGGATGCTCAGACACCCCTCTGTATATTCTACCGTATCTTCACTTGCTGCAATTAATTCAGGATTTATCATAGCACGATTAAATCCCTTCAGATATGGATATTTCTCTGCATAATCATCCCCATCAACAACAAGAACGCGAATTGACCGTCCAACCTGTGGAGCAGCAAGGCCACAACCATCTGCTTTTTTCATTGTTTCGCGCATATCGTTAATAAATTCCTTCAATCCTACTTCTTTTTCAACATCAACTTCTTGAGCTTTTTCACGAAGAACTTGGGAACCATATAAATATATAGGCAGTATCATAAATATAAAATTATGTCACAAAGTTAATAATTATTTTTTTCTATCAAGATAAGTTTGCAGGATTATAGCTGCACTTACTTTATCTACGGCTGATTTATCCCTACGGTCCATCTTTTTTACCCCACTATCAATCAATGAGCGATATGCAAGAACGGAAGTAAAACGTTCATCTTCTAAAGTTACAGGAATATCAGGGAATTTTTTTTTAAGTAGATTAAGAAAAGCATCAACCATATGTGCCACCGCAGATGGAGTGTTATTCAGATTCATAGGATATCCTACAACAAACCTTTCAATCGTTTCTTTTTGGGAATATGTTTGAATATATTCTATTATCTTTGCAGATGGAACGGTATCAAGTGCTGAGGCAAAAATACGTAGAGGATCACTTACTGCTAACCCTATACGTTTATTACCATAATCTATTCCGATTATTCTATTCATACCGCAAAGTTAATTTTTTATGTCAAAAAATAATAAACAAAAAAAGCCGGATTTTAAATCCAGACTGAGAGTTTCAATCATCAATGATGATTCCCATAAAGAATTGTTCTATTTCAAGACAAATAAATTATCATTATTATTAATTCTATCGGTGATTTTATTTATTATAATAGGGGCTACTTACTTCGTCATAGCACATACAGGAATTCGCCAAACTATTCCTGGATATCCTTCTCTTGAGACAAAAAAAGTTGCTATCGAAAACCGGATGAAAATTGATTCGTTGGAGAAACAAATCCAGTTATGGTCTTTTCAAATGGCAAATATTCAAAGAGTGGTAACGGGTAGAGAACCGTTGCAAGTTGATAGCATTACAGTTAAAAAAGATAAAAGCAATGCTGATGTGGAAAGTAAATATAAAGACATATATGCAAAGAATGATTCTCTGTTAAGAAATGAAATTCAAAAGCAGGAAAAATTCAATCTTTCATATAGTAAAACTTCTATTGAACAGATTGAAGGCCTTCATTTTTTTACCCCTGTAAAAGGAATTATTTCAGAAGGGTACAATAAAGCATTAAATCACCCTTTCGTAGATATTGCCGCTGCAACAAACACTATTGTGTATTCTATATTAGATGGAACAGTAATATCCGCAACATGGAATGATGATACAGGATATACCATTCAGATACAACATGATAATGATATTATCTCTATTTATAAACATAACGAACAACTTCTAAAAAGCACTGGAGATAAAGTAAAAGCCGGCACACCTATTTCATTAGTAGGAAATACCGGAAAATTAAGTACTGGAGCACATCTTCACTTTGAATTATGGCACAAGGGAGAAGCAATTGATCCTACTCTATATATAAAATTTTAGCAGGTCTCTAAATGCATAATCCAGAAAGAGAAAAAAGACATATTGCTATTTTAGGATCAACAGGTTCTATTGGAACGCAAGCTTTAGATGTAATTGAAAGACATTCTGATTTATTTGAAATTGAACTTCTTACAGCAAATACCAATAGCAAACTTCTGATTGAACAGGCAATAAAATTTAAACCTAATACTGTAATTATATGTAACGAAAATAAGTATCAAGAGGTTTCAACCGCCCTTTCGCCCTATTATATAAAAGTTTTCACAGGAATTGATTCTATATGTGACATTCTAAAGATCAGCAATATTGACATAGTACTTACTGCAATGGTTGGGTTCAGCGGACTTAAACCGACTATTTCCGCAATAAAAGGAGGAAAAGCAATTGCTTTAGCAAACAAAGAGACACTTGTCGCTGCAGGAAAGATAATAACCTCTCTTGCCTCTAAATACAATGTTCCGATTATCCCTGTTGATTCTGAACATTCCGCAATATTCCAGTGTCTTCAGGGAGAACATTCAGATATTGAAAAAATACTTCTTACCGGATCAGGTGGTCCTTTCCTCAACTCATCAATAGAAGAAATTGCATCTGCCACAAAAGAAATGGCTCTCAATCATCCAAAATGGAAAATGGGATCCAAAGTGACAATAGATTCAGCCAGCCTTATGAATAAAGGACTAGAATTAATTGAGGCCAGATGGCTTTTCGATATTAGTCCTAAAAACATTGAAGTGGTTATTCATCCTCAGTCCATCATCCATTCCATGGTTCAATTCTCAGATGGTTCGGTCATTGCGCAATTAAGCAATCCTGATATGAGAATTCCTATACAATATGCTTTCTCTTATCCATACAGAATAGAACTGAACTCTTCAAGAATAAATTTCCCCGATCTTAAAGAAATGACCTTCTTCTCCCCTGATTTAAAAAAATTTCCTTGTCTTTCAATTGCTTATGATTCTCTGGAAAAAGGAGGATATGCAACCTGCATTATGAATGCAGCCAATGAAATTGCAGTACAGGCTTTCTTGGAAGAAAAAATAAATTTTTCTTACATTCCTGAAATTATTTCTGAAACATTGCTAAAATGTCAATTTATTGCCGAGCCTGATATTGACGCAATTTTTAGCACGAATTTTGAGGCAAGAAATATCGCCTTACAAATTTTAAATAAAAAAATTCATAAATCATGATTGTTCTTATCAAAATCATACAAGTAATTTTTGCCCTTTCAATACTGGTATTAGTTCACGAATTCGGGCATTTTTTATTTGCAAAACTTTTTAAAACAAGGGTAGACAAGTTTTATCTATTTTTTAATCCAAAAATTGCGCTTATCAAAGCAAAAAAATTCAACAAAAAATGGCACTTCCGTTTTTTTACAAGAAACCAACCAGATAGCATAGGAGATGAGTCAATAGACATTAACACATTACCTGAAGATGACTGGAGACGATATCCCGAACACACTGAGTACGGTATTGGATGGGTACCTCTTGGGGGTTATTGCAAAATAGCAGGCATGATTGATGAATCTATGGACAAAAAGGCTTTGAAACTGACGCCTAAGCCATGGGAATTTCGAACAAAACCTGCATGGCAAAGATTTTTCATTATGTTTGGAGGTGTACTTTTTAATTTTATCCTTGCTATCCTCATTTATGCTGCTATACTTCAAACATGGGGTGATAGTTATTTAAAGAACGATAATGCAAAATATGGCATTGCAGTAAACGACCTTTCATATGAAATAGGATTCAGAAACGGAGATAAAATTATCAGTCTCGATGGAGAAAAAATTGATGATTTCTCACAAATTCAGATTAATCTTGCCCGCTCCCAGGTAAAAGAGGCAATAGTTATACGTGATAATGACACAGTACGTATTGATATAAATCCCGTATATCTACCTGCAATATTGAAAACGCCTGGCATGTTTGATCTGGCATTTCCATTTGTTATAGGAGAAATACCCAAAGGGTCAATAAATGAAGGGGCTGGTTTGCTGCCAGGTGATGAGATAAAAGCAATAAATAGCACAAAAATGTTTCTTGTTCAGGAAATACAGAAAGAACTCGCAAATCATAAATCCGATAATATTCTTGCAACTATTGAGAGGTCTGATGTTAAAATTGAAATTCCTCTTCTAGTTGACACGGCTGGAAAAATTCAGGTTTTACTTGAAAATGACCTTACAAAATTTTTCAATATTACTGAAAACTCCTATTCATTACTTAGTGCAATACCTGCAGGAGGTAATAAGGTATTCAAAAGTATTAGAAATTACATAAAAGAGCTTGGACTGATTTTTTCTCCAAAATCAGAAGCATATAAATCTGTAGGTAGCTTCATAACTATCGGTAAGATATTCCCCGGAACGTGGGACTGGTATCGGGTTTGGAGCCTGACAGCGATGCTTTCAATTATGCTTGGTGTTATGAATCTACTTCCAATTCCGGCACTTGATGGTGGACACATATTATTTCTCTTGGTTGAAATAATTTCAGGAAGAAAGCCAAGTGATAAATTCCTTGAAATAGCACAAATGATTGGTATGATTTTTTTATTAGCTTTGATGATTCTTGCTTTTGGAAATGATATAAAGAGCCTGTTTATATAAAAAATATTGTTATGAAAAAAAACATTGTATTTATTACTTTCCTCATAGGGATACTTTTATTTACGTCTTGTTCGGATAAGAATAAAAGAAAGGTAATATTACCTTCAATAAGTGGAAAAGCCGGTGAAATAGCCGTAATAGCGACTAAAGGACAATGGGAAACAGAACCGGGGACTACAATCAGATCCATTCTGGCCACTGATTGTCCATATCTTCCACAAAGAGAGCCTTTATACACTCTATTCAATGTTCCTCAAAATGCTTTCACAAAGATATTTCAGGTACATAGAAACATCCTTTTTATTAATATAAAAGATGATAATAACAAAGCAAAAATTACTGTTCGAAAAAATATTTGGGCGGAGCCGCAAACAGTGATAACAATTACTGCTCCTAACTCAGAATCAGCCAGCGTTTTTATTGAAAATAACAAGGAAACTATTTTAAATGTTTTCGAGCAGGCTGAGAGGGATAGAATCATCAAAAACTCAAAAACATTCGAAGAATATCCTCTCAGAAAAAGTGTTACGGCCACAATTGGAGGATCTCCATATTTTCCTAAAGGATATAGTATGAAGAAGAATACACCTAATTTTATATGGATATCAAATGAAACATCTTACATCAATCAAGGAATTTTCATTTACATATACCCATATACCTCACCAGAGCAACTTACTCTAAAAGAAATTGTAAAAAAAAGGGATGAAGTATTAAAAGAGAATGTCCCTTGCATGATGGATAATAGCTATATGATAACAAATCCTCTAATTACTCCAGGCTTAAAATGGATTAAGTATAATGGGAGAGAATTTGCTGAAGTAAGAGGACTTTGGGAAGCTCAAAACGATTTCATGGGAGGACCTTTCGTTTCTCAATCTTTCTTGAGTAAAGACAAAAAAGATATTATTGTTATTGAGGGCTTTATCTATGCTCCCCGTTTTAATAAAAGAAGCTATTTAAGGCAAGTGGAGTCTATAATATATTCGTTTGAATGGAAAGATAAATTCGCTAAATAACCCAAAAAGTTTGTATTCGTAAAAACTTTTTTTACCTTTGCACTCCCAAT
>JBAXYG010000002.1:0-22613 GCA_041670905.1 Bacteroidales bacterium | reverse complement strand
GATGTTGCAAAAGCATTTGGAGCAGGAGCTGATTTTGTTATGCTTGGAGGCATGTTTGCAGGTCATATGGAGAGTGGTGGTGAACTGATGGAAAAGAATGGAGAAAAGTTTAAATTGTTTTATGGGATGAGTTCTTCAACAGCCATGCAAAAACATTCCGGAGGAGTAGCTGAATATCGTGCAAGCGAGGGAAAAACTGTAGTAGTTCCTTATCGTGGTGAAGTTGAGGGTACTGTTCTTGATATACTTGGAGGAATACGCAGCACCTGTACTTATGTGGGAGCTTCACAGTTAAAAGAGCTGAGTAAACGTACGACGTTCATACGGGTTGCGGAGCAGGAGAATCATGTATATGGGGATGAGTTTTAAATATCATCCACTGTCGGTAGCAACTATTATATAACATAATTATGAATCGAATACTTTGGCACTATTAATGTTGCAATATTTACATACGACAATTGGAGTATGACAACGCGAAAAAAAATATTGTTAACGGGGGCTTCAGGAACGATAGGTTATGAGGTGTTGAAACAGTTATATGAGAAGAGAGAGGAGTATGAAATAACTGCTTTTGATGTTAAATCACCTAATTCAGTCAAGAAATTGAAACTATTCAGTAATGAAGTTGAAATTGTTTACGGAAACATTTCAGAAGTTAATGATTTAATTAAAGTGTGTTCTGGCAAAGATGTTGTAATTCATCTTGCGGCAATAATACCACCTTTGGCAGATGAAAAGCCGAAGCTCTCATATCAAGTGAATACTGTAGGAACTAAAAATCTTATTCGCTTGTTGGAAAAGAATTCTCCAAACGTTTTTTTCTTATACAGTTCATCAATTTCTGTCTATGGTGACAGGATAAGTAATCCATTTATAACTACAAATGATATTATTAATCCAAGTTATGGTGACGTATATGCCGAGACAAAGATTGAGGCTGAAGAGAGTATTAAAAGGTCAAAATTAAGCTGGAGTATTTTTAGATTAAGTGCAATTATGGGGTCACATAAAATTTCAAAATTAATGTTTCATCTGCCCCTGAAAACTCCTATGGAAATAGCGACACCAAAAGATGCCGCAAGAGCTTTTGTCAATGCAATAGCGACCCCAAAACCCCTATTGAATCGAATTTTTAATTTAGGAGGAGGAGGAAAATGCAGGATAAGGTATGATGAGTTTTTATCTCGCTCATTTAGCATATACGGACTTGGAAAACTTGATTTTCCTCCAAAATCTTTTGCTGAAAAGAACTTTCATTGCGGCTACTGCGCAGACGGTGATGAATTGGAAAATATCCTTAATTTCAGAAAGGAGACCGTAGATGATTATTTCGAAAGAGAAAAAAAGAAAACATCTCCTTTTATAAAATTATTTACATCGATCTTCAAGTGGGCAATCAAAAAATATCTTATAAATCAATCTGAACCTTTGAATGCAATTAAAAAAAAGGATCTGAAAATGATCAACCGCTTTTTTAATATTTCGATAGGATAGGTTTATTCATAAAACTTATCTCAAAAACTAATAATTCCATTTTTTGTAATTTTATCCTAAACTATCTGAAAAGCTATAATTGTCAGTGTCATTTATTTGTTGCTAAAAATTGAATCACATAGAATTGTAAAAGACTTTTTCAATTTTTTTATTGAAAAAAATATTTAATTTACGTATGAAAAAAGATTATAAATCATAACTTTATAACATACTGTTTGCGACGTAGTTCTGCAACTCAATATAAATTAGTTGGAAATATGGTCATACAGTTTAACAAATGAAGAATATATAAAATTTTATGTATGGGAAAACAAAAAAACAAGTTAAACTTTGGTCTATAAATTCTATATAAGTGTTATGGAAATAGTTTTATTCATATGTCAGGTAACCGGCACGTATTCATCAAATTGCGTTATTAAAATCTAACTATATTTTTTGATTGTAAATATTAATTGCTTATATTGTAAATAAGTAATTAAATTTTGAATTCAGGATAGTCAAGAATGAATACTGAACATTATAAGAAGCAATTTGCTAATGCCCCTTGGGGGTATGCAAATCTCAGAGTGGTAATAGACGACTCAGGGAATGTGGAGGACTTTGTGTTTTTTGAGGCCAACAAAAAATTTCAAAAACTTGTTAAGCTTAAATCCACAGAAATACTCGAATGCAGTGTTAAGCAGGTTTTTTTGGCAATTTTTGGTACTCCATTTGATTGGATCGAATTTTTCAACAGGATATATAGCAGTGGAAAAACAGAAGAAATTGAACTTTATTCCGAATCGTCCGATATGTGGATTAGATTTCAGGCATACCCTTATGAAAAAGAATCTTTTGCTGTTATCCTCTCCGATATTACCTACGAAAAACAAAAAATTGAAGAATTGGAAAGTTTTTTTGCGTTGAGTCTTGACCTTTTAAGTATTGCTGATATCAATGGTAATTTTCTAAAAGCGAACTATACCTGGTCAAAAAATTTAGGCTACTCCACAGAGGAACTCAGCCGGATGAAATTTATGGATTTTATCCACCCGGATGACTTGAAATCGACTATAGATGCCCTATCTAAACTTATAGAAGGAGGTGAGGTTATAGTTTTTGTTACCCGTTTTCGTTGTAGTGACGGAGAATACCATTTTATTGAGTGGCGGGCCAAACTTAAAGGAAAACATGTTTATGCCGCATCAAGTGATATTACAGAAAACTACTTACGAGAGAAGAAAATAAAAGACAACAACGAACGGCTCAAGAGCCTTATAAAAATACTACAATATAAACCAAAACAGTTGCAGGATTTTTTGGATTTTGCACTGGAAGAATTAATTAAAATTACTGACAGCCGAATAGGCTTTATCTGTTTTTACGACGAGGAAAAGCAAATATTTATAAGAAACACCTGGTCAAAAGAGACAATGAAAGAATGTTCGGTCGTTAATCCACAATCAGTTTTTTACCTGGAAAAAACCGGATTTTGGGGAGAAGCGGTCAGGCAGCGAAAGACAATTATAAATAATAATTTTGATGAAGACAATCCGCTAAAAAAAGGGTATCCGGAAGGGCATGTCCATTTGAAAAAATTTATGACAATTCCGGTTATTCTTAATGAAAAAATAGTCGCTGTTGCTGGTGTTGCCAATAAAGTAGAAGATTACGATCAAACCGATGAGCTTCAGGTTACACTTCTGATGAATGATGTTTGGAAAACATCAGAACGGATAAAATCGGAACAAGCTCTGCATGAGAGTAATGAATTATGGCGTTCAATTATTAATGCGTCTCCCGATGGCATTAATATTTTTTCGCTTGATGGAACAATTTTAAGTGTTTCACCAAAAACCGTAGATTTATGGGGTTACGACTCTGTTGAAGAAATTGTAGGCCGGAAAATTTTTGATTTTTTAGATGAAGAATATCAGCAAAAAGCACTCAAAATGTTTGATAATTTAATCAAAGGGAATCATTCAGGTTTTTCTGAATACTATTTAAAGAGAAAAGACGGTAGTTGGGTTTATTTAGAAGTTAATGGAGATGTAATACGCGATACTCAAGGTAACCCCCAAAGTTTTCTTTTTATTGATCGTAACATTACCGAACGGAAACAAGCTGAAGATGAGTTAAAAAAGAGTGAAGAGAAGTATCGTTTGTTGGTAGAAAATACTTACGATATTATTTATATGCTTAATACCGATGGCTTATTTACTTTTGTTTCTCCTGCTTGGACAAGATTTTTGGGGTATCCTTTAGATCAAGTTATTGGAAAACCTTTCCAGCCGTTCGTACATCCCGATGATGTGGATGAATGTATGCTATTTATGCAAAAGGTGATTGTAACAGGACAACGGAAAGAGGGAGTTGAGTACCGGGTAAAGCACATAGACGGGACATGGAAATGGCATACTTCGAGTGCTTCTCCTCTCATTGATAACTCAGGAAAAGTTGTAGGATATTATGGTATTGCCAGAGATATTTCTGAACGTAGGAGTGCAGATGAAGCACTTCGAAAGAGTGAAGAAAAATACCGCCTTCTGGTCGAAAATTCTCACGATATTATTTTTATATCCAATCTTGAAGGAGTAATTTCTTTTGTATCCAACGCCTGGACCGCTTTATTGGGGCATTCGGTTGACCAAGTTGTCGGAAAATCCTTTCTTTCATTTGTCCATCCAGATGATGTTGAAAAGTGTATGGCAGTATTAAAAAAAGTAATAGAAACAGGGCAAAGGAGGGAAGAGTTAGAGTATCGTGTAAAACATATAGACGGGACATGGCGTTGGCACACCGCTAACAGTTCTCCTATGAAAGATGAATCAGGTTCACTTGTGGGATTTTATGGTATAGCCCACGATAATACCGAACGTAAAAGAGTAGAAGAAAATTTGCAGAAAAGCGAGGAATTGTATCGATCAATTCTTAATGCTTCTCCTGATAACATTACTATTACTGATCTGGAAGGCCGCATTAAAATGATTTCTCCTATGGGATTAAAAATGGCAGGACGCACAAACAAAGAGGAAATACTGGGACACATGGTTACCGATTTTATGGTTCCTGAAGACAGAGATCGCGCAATGTCTAATATCAAACTTATGCAAAAAGGATTGTCTTTGGAAATAGATGAATATACCGCAATCTTACCGGATGGGAATTTTATTTCTTTTGAGGCTAATGGAGAGCTTATTCGAAATAAAGAAGGACAACCTACCGGGATTGTCTTGATAATTAGAGACATCACAAAACGCAAACATGCAGAAGATGAAATAAAGCTTAAAAACGAAGAACTACAGAAGTCAAATGCTGAAAAAGATAAGTTTTTTTCTATTATTGCCCATGACCTGCGTGGGCCTTTTACCATTTTCCTTGGTTTTACCGATTTGTTGGTTGAAGAAATTCACTCTATGCTACCCGAAGATATTCAGGAACTTGCTGTCAGTATGAAAAAATCAGCCGTTAGCCTTTACGGCCTTTTGGGAAACCTGCTTGAATGGTCGCGTATGCAAAGAGGATTAACCATCTTTGAACCAAAGTCTTTCTTGTTGAAATCCAAAATCAAGGAAAGTATTCAATTTGCCCAGGAATCTGCTGATAAAAAAGAAATTATTATAAAATATAATGTACCCGAAGATTTGGAGGTTTTTGCAGATGAAAATATGCTTGGATCAACCATTCGCAATTTAACCTCAAATGCTGTAAAATTCACAAAGAGAGGTGGGGAAATTACTATTTCGTCAAAATTAGTGAACGGAAATTTTGTTGAAATTTCTGTTATTGATAATGGTATCGGAATGAGTAAAGGTCTGCTTGATAAACTTTTCAATCTTAATGAGAATGTAAGCAGGTCAGGTACTGACGGAGAATTGAGTACCGGTTTGGGTCTGCTTTTGTGCAAGGATTTTATTAAAAAAAATGGTGGACAAATTTGGGTAGAGAGTGAATTAGAAAAAGGAAGTTCATTTAATTTCACGATTCCACTGGGAAATAATGTATTATAATGAGTATTTTTGCAATGCATTAGAAAACGTAAATCATGAAATTTAAATTTATCATTGTTACTGTATCAGCATTATTTGGGCTACTTTCTTGCAATTCATTAACAACAAAATCAGATATTGAACATAAACAAACTATTGTTTGTGGGCAGATAATAAATCAGACTTCTGAAACTTCAAAAGTAATAACTATAATAGCATGCGACCCGTTGGATGAAAATGACAGATATGCTGTACGTCTTGATTCTACGGGCAGATTTCGAGCTGAATTTAATATGTTGTGGGGACATAGTTTTACAATTAATTATGATAAAAATTTTATTAATGCATATGCTGAAGTAGGTGATTCCATATATGTAGAGATAGATGCTGTGAAGTTTCACGAAAAAAATCCTGAAGCAATACGCTTTGGTGGAAAAAATAGTGAAAAGAACAGAGAGTTTAATCAAATATGTACTGATATGATGTGTAAAATCGATTATAGGTCTTTTACGGATTTTACTTTACCTCTCAATGATTTTATGGTAATATTTGAAAAAGAAGTAAAAAAAATAAATGATTCAATCTCAATCTACTGCGATAAAAATAACATGAGTATATGGACACAGAATATGATGAAGGATATGTTACTTTATTCTCTATCAAACTATGCTTTAGATTATAAAGGACAGTCTGAAAAAGATGAATCAGGCTTTTATACTCAACCGATTTTTGATATTTACAATAATGATAAGTTTAGTAATATGATGTTTCAATATCATTTAACAGCATATTTTTATAGACAAATATTATCTGATACATTAATGATAAGTTATATAAAAAGTAAAGATGTCATTCAGGCCGAGAAATATGGATTAAAAAAAATTATGGCAATGCCTAAATGCCTTAGCAGGGATGTTATGCTTTTTCGCCTATATTCTAAATTACATGTTGAAAAAGATAATATAAAAGAAAATATTTTTTATAACAAAGGTGTATACAATAAGGTATTGACTTTATACAAACAGACTCAATCGGATGAACTTCCACAGATTACTAGTGGAAAAGGAGCTTTTTTTATTACAAAGAAAGGGGAAATTGAAAATATTGCTGACTTCAGTATTGAAAAGTTAATAAGAGAAAAATATAAAGGGAAAGTTATTTATATAGATATTTGGGCTGTATGGTGTGGATCTTGTCGTGCTGAAATGGCTCCTGCCCGAGAGCTACATAAATTATTTCATGATGAAGATGTTGCATTTGTTAATATTTGCATGTCCTCAAAACAAGAGGCGTGGATAAGTATGATAAAAAATGGAGAAATAGAAGGTGATAATTATTATTTTGACGATGATTTGTCTGCAGAGGCATCTGCAAGCATGTTATCAGGGGGATATCCAACTTATATTCTTATTGATAAAACCAGTAAAATAAGAAATAAAAAAGCTCCTCGCCCATCGGCTCTTTCTGAGATAGGAGATGAAATAGAAAAATTATTATCCGAGAAATAATGATAAATATATATAAAGATTATTGATAAATATTTTTATAGAAAAAAGACCCCACTACAAAAAATGTAGTGGGGTCTTTTTGAGGTACCAAGCAGAATCGAACTGCTGTAGACGGTTTTGCAGACCGTTGCCTAGCCACTCGGCCATGGTACCATTGGCTTTGGGAGTGCAAAGGTAGTATTAATTTTGATTTTTCCAAAACTACTCTACGTATAAAATAAGCCCTTTGAGGTACTCTCCTTCCGGATGATATATGTTTACTGCGTGATCGGCTGGTTGATTCATTCTGTCAATTATTCTGACTTTTCTACCGGTTTGTGCTGCTGCAGAAAAAACCGCAAGTGCGAAAGCATTCTTGTCAATAACCTGAGAACAGCTGAAGGTGAAAATTATTCCACCGGGTGCGATTTTTGAAATGGCTGCTGTATTAAGTTTTTGGTATCCTTTGAGTGCATTGTCGATGGCTACACGATGTTTTGCGAATGCAGGTGGGTCAACAATCATTAGGTCATAGCTATTTTTCGGAGATTTTTTAAGGAATTCTATAGCATCTTCGCAGTATGAAGTATGAATTTTACCGGCACTCGTATTTTCTTCTGTCGAGAGGTCAAATCCATTTAAAAACATATTTTTTTCCAGCATTTCAATTGCTTTAGCTGAGCTGTCAACTGAATCTACTTTTACTGCCCCACCTGCTATAGCATATATAGAAAATCCTCCTGTATAGCAAAATAGATTTAATATTTTTCTCCCTGCTGCATATTTTTCCACTTTCAATCTGTTTTCTCTTTGGTCAAGAAAAAAACCTGTTTTTTGACCTTTTTCCCAATCAACAAGAAATTTATGTCCGTTTTCCAAAACTACACTTTCATTTGGTTCATCTTTATCTCTCTTATAAAGATATCCGTCATTTAATTCGAGCCCTACTTTTAATGGGGCAGTGCCGGAGCTTTTATCATAAACAGCTTTTAGTTTTGATCCGTACACTTTTTTAAGTGCTTCAACAATTTTCTGGCGTGAAAGGAACATCCCTGAGGTATGGGTTTGTATAACAGCAGTTCCGGCATAAAAATCTATTATCAATCCTGGAAGGTTGTCTCCTTCTCCATGAATAAGACGGTAACATGTTGTCTGACTTGAACCGGCGAGGCCGTATGCTTCTCTTGCTTTTAATCCATTACCTATTTTAACCTCCCAGAAATCGGGAAGTAATGTAGCAGAATCAAAACTTAGCATTCTTACGGATATAGACCCTATTTGATAGTTTCCACAGCCTAGTAGTGCTCCGTCATGTGCATATATTGATACGATGTCTCCCTCTTTCGGCTCTCCTTCTATTGATGATATTGCTCCTGAGAATACCCATGGATGGAATCTTTTTAAAGATTCTTCTCGTCCTTTTTTGAGTTTGATCTTAATCATATATTATAATTCTGCTCGGGTTGTCTTTCTTTTTTTGGAGAGGCGAGAAGTTTCTTATACATTACAAGACATACCCATGCGTCAGTAGCTGCATATTTTTGCTGGGCATCTGACAGTTCCTCTGCCTCCCAGTTTGAAAGTTGTTGCGATTTTGAAACTTTCGTTTTAAGTATGATGGCCGCTAGTTTTCTTACACTTTTTTCCTTAATACCATAATTTTCAGCAATTTGTTGCAAGTCTATAAATCTGCCAGGGGTAAAATATCTGTATTTTTGTAAACCTCTTATGTCATCATGTACGGCTGCTCCGATTTTGGTTATATACTTATTTGCAAGTATGTCTGCTATTTCCTGTGGTAATCCAAGTTCATGAAGACGAAACAGATAGGATTTAGTTTCACTTGAAAGTTGTAGCAAGGCGGTCTTGCTTCGTGTGCAATTTGCCTGAAATACAGGTTTAGTCTCAGTGTCAAATCCTATGAATCGTTGATCATTAAGGTGTTTTACCGCCTCATTAAATATTTGTCCAGGTTCGGAAACTATTATTATTGGGCCAGAAAAACTTGCTGTTTCAAGTGGTTCAATTTCTTCGGTAGTAATTATCTCGGAGTAATTCATTCGCGCAATTAGTAAAGTGTAGGATATATCAATGAATAAGTGTAAGGAAGCAGATTTTCTATGCGAGTGAGGTTCACTGTGTCTATATTACTCTTTGAGAATGGGACCTGCTTGGTCGTAATCTCTTCTGTGCCAACATCTCTTCCGTATTTGAAATTGTATGTAAGTTTGCCTTCAGGAGTTAGGTTTGTACTTTTAAGTAAGTTGTTAGGCACTGAAATATATGCATTAAGCTCCTGCTCTGTAATTCTTAATGCAAGATTGGAATCGGCTCTTAATATATTGTAACACTCAATGGCAGTATATATTGCAGGATCTATAAATATAAAATCGTCAGCGATAATAGACTTGTAAATGGTTTTTCCATTAACTTTAATATTTCTCATTTCATTAATTACATCATTAAGAGTGTTTATCAGAAAAGGATAATGAGTACAGCCCAATATTACAGCCTTTAAAGGAACTTTTGAACCACTAATGCGATGTTTTTCTATAAGAGATACCAGGTTGAAACGTGCGTAGTTGGCTGCACTGTTCAGTTGTAATCTGGTATAATTGCCATTTTCCATTGTATAAAGCATATTGTTGCCGTTGAAGTCGAAGTTGTAAATTTTCATTAAGGAAATATCAAGAGAGTCATCGCCTTTGCCAATACGAGGACCACGATAATTATTTCTTGGAGAATTGGCTTCACTTGAAATGAAATCAGGCTCCCGGTCTACCGCCTCAGCGAATCCGTACCCTTTTTGATTTATGACCATAATCGGCACTTTTATTTCATGTTCTATTAAGTATTCGTTAATGGTTCTCATATATGCTCTTGATGATATTGTACCCGGTGTGGCAAGAACTCCTATTGCAAATGGCGAGTCGATGCCAGTTTTCTGGAGTTCTTCGAATGTGGCTTTTACTCCTGCATTTATTACACCGATTACTTTCACTCCTGTATTGCTTTTTTCTAACAATGTCTGAATGTCTTTCAATCCGTAGGCAGTGGCGGTATTACATGCTATAACTAGTATTTTTACTCTTGGTTTTTCTCCGGTAGGATTTCCTTCGAACTGATTTGCATAATATTTATCACCCATAAGAAATAAGGCATCTTTGACTGCCAGTTCTTTTAGATAATCGCTTTTTCCGACGGCATCGTAATTGCCGTATGGCATGTTGGCCTGGTCAGCAAGATATATAAAGTGTTCTCCGGCAAAATCGAGTATTTTATCTTTTCCTGATTTACCGGTAATATTGTCGAATTTGTCGAGTGAAAGCATTTTTTCCAATACTGTTAGTCCGCCGGTACCCGAGTCGAATACTCCTATAGAGAGCATTTGTTTTTCCGTAGGATAAGATGCAAAATTTGCATAATAAATAGAATTGGTGTCTAAAAGTGCTTTTTTGACTATGGGAATCAGTTCTTCCGCCTGTACATTTTTGGTATCTTTGCATGAGGTGGTGAAAAAAACTAATGATAATAATACCAAAATTTGAAAATATGTTGTTTTCATATTTAAACTATTTATAGTAAATAAAAGTGCCGTATTTGCTATTGATGATGACTTCTGTTTTGTCACTTTTTTCAACATGCCCTATTATTTGCGCATCAACTCCGTAATTACGTGAGATGGATATAATATCTTGAGCAGCATCAACAGGAACGTATATTTCCATTCTGTGTCCCATGTTGAATACTTTGTACATCTCTTCCCATGAGGTACCGGATTCTTTATGAATCGTGCTGAAGAGTGGAGGCATAGGAAAAAGATTATCCTTTATCACTTTAACTCCGTTTACAAAGTTAAGAACTTTTGTTTGTGCTCCTCCAGAACAATGAATCATTCCGTGTATGGAACTGCGGTGTTTGTCAAAAATCTCCTTGATTACCGGAGCATAGGTTCTGGTAGGGGATAAAACCAATTTGCCGTAAGTCATCCCTGTCTCAGGTTCTATGTCAGTGAGTTTTTTTGAACCGGAATAAATGTATTTTTCAGCTATATGTGAGTCGTAACTTTCAGGATATTTTTTTGCAAGGTATTTTGAAAAAACATCGTGTCTTGCAGATGTTAGTCCGTTGCTTCCCATGCCCCCATTATATTCAATCTCATAAGTTGCCTTTCCATAAGAACATAATCCTACTATTACATCGTCTGCTTTAATGTTTGCATTGTCGATGACATCGCAACGTTTAAGTCTTGCACAAACGGTGCTGTCAACAATAATAGTTTTAACTAAATCACCCACATCAGCTGTTTCTCCACCTGTAAGTATTATTTCAATGCCGTATTTTTTCATTTGATCAGCAAAATCCTGTGATCCTGAAATGATTGCACTGATAACGTCTCCCGGTATAAGCTGCTTGTTGCGGCCTATTGTGGATGAGAGAACTATGTTTTCTGTGGCACCGACACACAAAAGGTCATCGGTATTCATTACTATAGCATCCTGAGAGATTCCCTTCCATACACTCATGTCTCCGGTTTCTTTCCAGTATATATATGCCAGGGAACTTTTGGTTCCTGCACCGTCTGCATGCATTACAAGACAATAATCCTGGTCATCACTTAAGTAGTCGGGAACAATTTTACAAAAGGCATGTGGATACAATCCTTTATCTATGTTTGCAATAGCTTTGTGCACATCCTCTTTTGAGGATGATACACCACGCTGTGCATATCTGTCTGCTTCTTTTACTTTCATTTATATTATCTACAAAATAATAGCTCTCTGTATTTTGGAAGAGGCCATAATTCGTCGTCGATAATCATTTCCAGTTTATCGGCATTGACGCGTATTTTTTCCATATAAGGAAGTACTGTTTCGGAGTAGACCATTGCCTTTTTAGTAAAATCGGTAATGATATTTGCCTGCTTCCTGGCTTCAACCATATTATGGACATCTTCGCGAAGTTCATTAATATATATTGATATCTTTCTAATGATATTGATCTGTTTCTCAGTCATTATTTTATATTCTTCTGGAGGAAACAACTCTTTGATACCTTTTACGTTTTCTATCAATGTATTTTGGAATTTAATAGCAGTAGGTATTACATGATTGATAATCAGGTCCCCCAGAACGCGGGCCTCTATTTGGAGTTTTTTTGTGAATATTTCATTTTTTATTTCAAAATGGGCTTCAACCTCTCTTTGTGATAAAACATCCACTTCTTTAAATAATGATATTGTCTTATTATCAATAAATGTTTTGTATGCTTGAGGCACGCTTTCAACTCCTTTAAGTCCACGCGCACGTGATTCTTTTTGCCATTCTTTACTATACCCGTTTCCTTCAAAACGGATAAGTTTGGATTCGATGATGAATTCTCTTATTACCTTCATCACCGCTTCATCTTTGACATCTCCAGCCTTGATATATAAATCCACTCTTGAACGGAATGCATTAAGTTGCTGGGCAACGGCACTGTTAAGAATAAACATTGATGATGCCACATTTACTGATGATCCAACAGCTCTGAATTCAAACCTGTTTCCAGTAAAAGCAAAAGGTGATGTACGGTTACGGTCAGTGTTGTCTTGAAGTATTTCCGGAATAGATTTTACTATGTTAAGCCTCTCTCTTTTTGATTCTTCAATGTTTTCGCTGATGGTCATTATCTCTATCGAGTTCAAAACTTTGTCGAGTGTACTCCCAATAAATACAGACATTACTGCAGGAGGTGCTTCATTTCCTCCCAGACGGTAAAAGTTATTCAGGCTTGAAACACTTGACATTAACAAATAGTGATGTTCATAAACTGCTTTTATGATGGAAACGAATATGCTTAAGAACTGAAGATTGTTTCCCGGTGTTTTGCCAGGAGAAAGTAGATTTTCTCCTTTGTCAGTCATCAGTGACCAGTTGCAGTGTTTTCCGGACCCATTTACACCCATGAAAGGTTTTTCGTGAAATATTACTTTCAGATGGTGCTTCTTTGCTACTTTCTTCATCAGAATCATCAGTAAAAGGTTCTGGTCTACAGCAAGATTGGCTTCATTGTATAGTGGTGCACATTCGAACTGGTTAGGAGCGACTTCATTGTGTCGTGTTTTAAGAAGAATTCCAAGCTTGAATGCCTCAGTCTCAAAATCTTTCATAAAGGCGGTAACTCTTGACGGAATTGCTCCGAAGTAATGGTCTTCTAATTGTTGGTCTTTTGCGGCTGTATGTCCTATTAATGTTCTGTTGCATATCTGCAAGTCCGGACGGGCACGGAATAGTGCATCGTCAACTATAAAATATTCCTGTTCAATTCCCAAATTGACATGTATTCTCTCAACATCTTTTTTGAAAAGTTTAACAACACTTAATGCAGCTTTATTTATTGCTTCGAGTGATCTTAGATGAGGCACCTTCATATCCAAAGCTTCTCCTGTATATGATACGAATACTGTAGGAATACACAACGTCTGGTCAAGAATGAATGCAGGAGAACTCGGATCCCATGCAGTATAACCCCTGGCTTCAAAAGTGCTTCTCATTCCTCCGTTAGGAAAACTTGAAGCGTCAGGTTCCTGCTGTACAAGTGCCTCTCCCTTGAAGTTTTCAACCACTTCTCCGGATTTGGACATGTCTATGAATGATTCGTGTTTTTCTGCTGTTGCATCTGTAAGAGGGTGAAAAAAGTGTGTGTAATGTGTTGCTCCCATCTCTACTGCCCAGGATTTCATGCCAGAGGCGATGTCATCCGCTATAGTTCGGTCAATCTTTTTCCCATCTTTAATAGCCTCCATCACTTGTTGATATGCCTGCTGGGAAAGATATTTCTTCATCTTTTCTGAATTGAAAACATTTTTTGCGAAGAATTCTGATACCGGTTTGTTTTCAAGGAAGAAACGTTCTGCTTTATGGGTTGCAAACTCATCAAGCGCTCTTTGGCGAAAAGTACTCATTGATACTGATTTTTTTAATTAATAATTAGAAATATCAGGTGACAAATTTACTCTATTTATTTAAATAAGTGCCCCTTTTTTATACATTTGTACCACATTTATAAAAAACTATCTTATGTGTAAAAAAATTTTATTACTTATTCTTTTTATTCCGGGTGCACTATTTTCTCAAAACAGAGTACAGGATTACATAAATAAAGAGCTGAAAACCGATTCGCTTTTTATAAATTCAGTTACCGGAATCCTAGCTGTTGATGCGCTGGGGAATGAAATTGCCTCATGGAATCCAGATATGCCGCTATTGACGGCCTCTACAATGAAAACTATTACTACTGGTGTTGCTTTGTCTGTTTTAGGTCCGGATTACAGATTTTCGACAAAAATTGCTTATGATGGAAAAATAAATAGAAGAGGAGTATTGAAAGGGAATCTTTATATCGTAGGAGGGGCAGATCCTACACTGGGATCTAAGGATACCGTAGCTTTTTCAATTGATTCAATATTCGGAGTTTGGGCACAAGCGGTTAAAGCTGCCGGAATTAAGAAAATAGATGGTTTTGTGATAGCTGACGATAGATTTTTTGTTGATGAAACTATTCCTGATGGTTGGTCTTGGGGAAACCTTGGATATGACTATGGAAGCGGTACTTCAGGACTTTCTTTTTGTGAGAATCTTTCATATTTTGAGATTGAAGCAGGCAGTGATGTGGGTGCACCTGTTAGAATAAGACCGTTGGAACCATATGTAAATGGAATGACTTATATTAATCTTGTAACTACCGGAGAAAAAGGTGACGGAGAAAATACATCTTATTATACATCTAATCTTTCTCCAGTTGGAAAATTTACCGGTACTTATGGAATAGACAGAGGACTTGATACTATCGCAAGGTCAAATAAATATGGTCCATATACATGTGCAAGTGCATTTGCTTATTACCTTAAAAATGAAGGAATAAAATATAAAGGTGTATCCAATATTAATGATTTTACATTCAAAAATGGGATTGAAGTTTCGGATAGTTCTACTTTAATTTTAATTACTGAAACGTTTTCTCCAAGAATACAAGAGATTGTAAATGTTACTAATAGAATAAGTAATAATTTTTATGCTGAGACATTTTTAAAGATGATAGGGAAGACTTTGGCTGGTGAAGGAAGTTATAGAGCATCATTCAGAGCGTTGAAAGGGTATCTTAACGGTAAAGGACTTTCTACATATGGTCTGACTCAAAATGATGGAAGCGGGTTGTCAAGACAAAATTATGTTTCACCTAGATTTTTCTGTAATTATTATAATTTGATGTCAGAAAGTGATACATTTGCAGAGTTTTTTGAGAGTCTTCCGGGTCCTGGACGTCCCGGCACTTTGGAAAATGTTCTTAAAAATGAAGATACAGCACTCAAATCGACTATCCATGCAAAGAGCGGTTCTTTGTCAAATGTAAGATGTTATGCTGGGTATGTTGATTCTGCAAAAGGACTGCTGAAGTTTGCAATTCTGGTAAATAATTTTGATTGTCCAACCAGAATGGTTCAGCCGAAGATTGAAAAATTTATGAAGGAATTGGCAGTTTTTGGAACGGAAATTGACGAGGTTAAAGTAAATCAGGTAACAAAATAAATAATTTAAATAATAATAAATACAATAGAGATGTTAACATTATCAAAAAAGGCGGAACTAATGCCTGCTTCGCCAATTAGAAAATTGGTTCCTTATGCGGATGCGGCAAAAAAACGTGGAATTAAAGTTTATCATTTAAACATCGGACAACCGGATATTGACTCTCCCAAAGAAGCTTTAGATGCTGTTAAAAACAATACTTTAAATTTGGTTGAATATCCTAATTCTGCCGGAAACCTTTCTTATCGTCAGGGGTTGGCAAAGTACTATCAAGGTATTGGTATTAATGTTGATGAGAACAACATTAATATTACAACAGGTGGCAGTGAGGCGTTGCAGATTGCTCTTGCAGTAACATGTAATCCTACTGATGAGGTTATTGTTCTTGAACCTTTCTACACAAATTACAATTCATTTGCTCTTCAAAATGATGTAATTTTGAAGCCTATAACAACAAAAATTGAAGACGGATTCGCTCTCCCTCCAATGTCTGAGATTGAAAAGAAAATCACTTCTAAAACAAAAGGTATTATAATTTGTAATCCTGGCAATCCTACAGGTTGCCTCTATACAAAAGAAGCTTTGGTCCAATTGGGTGAGATTGCAAAGAAATATGGAATTTATATTTATTCTGATGAAGTATATCGTGAATTTTGTTATACGGATGAACCTCATTTTTCTTGCATGCATTTGAAGGGATTGGAAGATAATGTAATTCTTGTTGATTCTGTTTCTAAAAGATATAGTCTATGCGGGGTAAGAATTGGCGCAATTGTTTCAAAAAATAAAATGGTGATGACAGCTGTTCTTCGTTATGCGCAGGCTCGTCTTTGCTCTCCTGCTTATGGACAGATAGCTGCTGAAGGTGCGTTAGCTACTCCAAAATCTTATTTTGAAGCTGTCCGTAAAGAGTATATGAAACGTCGTGATGTTTTGATTTCTTCTTTAAGTAAAATGGATGGAGTTATTTGTCCTAACCCTATGGGTGCTTTTTATGTTGTTGCTCAACTACCTGTTGATGATAGTGACAAGTTTGCAAAATGGTTGCTTGAAGATTTTCAATATGAAAAACAAACTGTGATGGTTGCTCCTGCTGCTGGATTTTATGCAACAAAAGGGCTTGGAACAACTCAAGTACGTATTGCTTATGTTCTTAAAGAAGAGGATTTGAGAGCTGCAATGAAATGTTTGGAAGTTGCTTTGAAACAATATCCCGGTAGAACAAAATAATTGATTATTAGCAATAAAAAACCGACGAAAAGTAATTTTTGTCGGTTTTATTTTTTTTTGTAAAATAAATATTTTTTAAAGAATGTTATAATTCTTCAAAATTTACGTCAGTGAATGAATTTGGGATAGAAGGAGTCTCTTCTGTTTTAGTGTTTAGTTTTTCGCCTCTTTCTTCATAACTTGGAGTTTCTGTTACCGGACAGCGTTCCTTTATAAATTTTATTACTTCTTCAAGTCCTTCTGAAAATTTTTCAAAATCTTCTTTGTAGAGGAATATTTTATGTTTGTCATAGACATATCTTCCGTCTCTTTCAATTCTACGCTTACTTTCAGTGATAGTGAGATAGTAGTCATTGCCTTTTGTTGCCTTAACATCAAAAAAATAAGTTCTTTTTCCAGCTCTTACAGGTTTTGAAAAAACATCATCTCCATTACGCTCTTGTTGCCCTGCATTGTCATAGTCTTCGAAGTACATAATACAATTTTTATAAATTCTTTTACAAAGATAAATTTTATTTTGTTCGTAAAGCCTATATTTGTAAAATATTTAACAAAAGTTTATATGCTTAATCGTCGATTGATACGAATAAAATCGTTTAAGGTTCTTTTTTCTGCTGTAGGTTCAGGCTCTGATTCTTTGACATCTGCTGAAAAAGAACTAATTATGTCTTGTGAGAAAACAAGAGATTTATATTATTTCCTTCTGAATATTTCTGGTTCTATTGTTCGTATAGCTCAGGAACGTATTGATGCCGGGCGAAGTAAGTTTACTCCTTCAGCGCTGGAATCCAATCCCAACAAAAAATTTGTGGAAAATAAATTTTGTAAATTTTTGGAGGAAGATGAGGATTTTGTAAAGTTCTGTAACAGAAAGGGGTTGCATTGGGGGGAACATGATATATTTTTAAAAAAAGTATATAATTCAATAATTGCGTCTGATTATTATTCTGAATATATGAACTCTTCTGAAAATTCTTTTGAAGAGGATTGCAATCTTTTTATGAGAATTTTTGAAGAAGAATTTGAGGATAATGAGGCTTTAGAAAATATTCTTGAAGATTTGTCTTTGTATTGGATAGATGATTTGGCGTATGTTCTTAATGTTATTATTAAGAATATTGAGACAGCTAAAATTAAGAAGAAATTGGTTCATCCGAATGTGTTTTTAAAAGACGACGATAGAGAATTTGCTCAAAGATTACTATCACAATCTCTTCTTAAATATGATGAATATATGAAACTTATATCTGAAAATGTTTCAAATTGGGATTCCGACCGATTAGTTTCAACAGATTGTACTTTGATTGTAATGGGGATTGCTGAAGCGGCATATTTTCCTAATATTCCAATAAAAGTTACAATAAATGAATATGTTGAGTTGTCAAAATATTATAGTACGCCAAATAGTCGTATATTTGTAAATGGTTTATTGGATAAGATTATTCAGAAAAAAGTTGCCGAAGGGGAGATTGTTAAGATCGGCAGAGGACTTTTTGAGGGTAATGAGAGTGAGAAAATATAAATTTAATTTTAAATAGATTGTTATGAATTTTTTAGTATTTCTACAGGCTGCAGAAGGTACTGCAAAACAAGGAGGTAATTATACCTTTTTGATTATGATTCTTTTAATTTTTGTTGTAATGTGGTTCTTAATGATTCGTCCGCAACAGAAGAAACAAAAAGAATTGGTTAAATTTAGAGAGTCACTTAAAAGGGGAGATAAGATTGTTACTGTAGGTGGAATTTATGGTACAGTGCAAGAGGTTAAAGAGACTACTTTATTGATTGAAATTGACAATAATGTTAAAATCCGTGTTGATAAAGCCTCGGTTGTAAGAGACTTTAGCGAAGCGCAACAACAGTAAATGTCCATAATTGGCAAAATAGGTTTTGTTAAAAGATTTGGGAGAGATTGGATGGTGTTACTGTTATCTCTCCTTTTAGCTTTTTTTGTCTGGTTCATACATAATATGTCATCTGACTATGTTGTATATATGCAATATAGACTGAGTGTAAAAACAAATATAGCAGGCTATTCACCATATTCCACTGCTAATGAAATACTAATTGTTAAGGGTAAAGCGCAAGGATTTTATATTCTTAAAGAGCGTGATTTTAAAAAGGCACCATCCGATATTCTTTTATCGGTTGATGCTGAATTGTTTAAGAAACTTACGGGTGAGAAAGATGTTTTCTATTTAAATGCTGAAGATTTGGAAGAAAATTTATCTGCAACATTCGGGGGGCATTTCATGATAGATAATATAGAATCGGGTATGCTTACTTTTTATTTTTCTAAACAGGATTATAAGCGGCTTCCGATAGTAGCAAGAACTTCGCTTACATATAAAAATCAATATATGTTGGTTTCCGATATCGTTCTTGATCCCGATTCAGTCACGGTATATGGTAATAAAGAGAAATTGGAACAAATTGAAAATGTAGGTACAAAAACTATTGTGTTTGATGGTTTGAGTAAATCTGTAAGAGGTATAGTGCAACCTGAATCATTGGAGGGCATTCGTATTTCAGAAGAAAAAATAAAATATTTTATTAAGGTTGATAGATATGTGGAATATACCAGAAAAATAATGCTTTCTACTATCAATCTGCCGCCTAATAAGAACCTGATACTGTTACCATCTCAAATTACTGTAAAATACAGGACGCCATTTAATTCAAAAGCGTCTATTTACGGCAATGATATCTCAATTGGTATCGATTATAATGATTTTATAAAATCTAAAAGTTCTAAAGTCGTTCCTATATTCAATAGCAACGGGCTTACAATCTATTCATATGAAATAGATCCTCCTGTTATTGAGTGTATATTAACAGAAATCAATTGATGAAGAAAAAGGTATTATCTTGTACTGGAGGTATAGGGAGTGGAAAATCCTATGTGATCAAAGTTTTTAATGCTCTTGATATTCCTTCATATGATTGTGACCAAAGAGCTAAAGATTTATATAATGAGGATAAAGAACTTCTTGAAGCGGTAGTCAGGCTTGTAGGTGAAGATGTTCTTTTGAACGGTGTTTTGCAGCGAAATAAAATGGCACAAAAAATCTTTATTGATAAAGAATTGATAAAAAAGGTGGAAAACCTTGTTCATCCTGCTGTATTGAAAGATTTTTTCAAGTGGAAAGATAAACAAAATAAAGAAATTGTTATTTTTGAATCTGCAATTTTTTTAGAAAAGCCTGTTATGGCTTCTCTTGCTGATAAAACTCTTACAATATCGATTCCGGTTGATGTCAGGATAGAAAGGGTTATGAAGAGAGACGGATTAACCAGAGAACAGGTAGTTGATAGAATAAACAACCAGTGGAGTGATCGGCAGAGGGAAGAAAAAGCGGATTATGTTATTTATACAAATGATAGAGATGCAATATTACCTAAGGTATTGCAAATTATAAAAGAAATGAAAAATGGGATATAGAAAATGGTTGGGTGGCGTGCTTGGATGGGTTGTTTTGGGGCCAATAGGTGCACTGATAGGTTTTACCGTTGGTGCGGCTGCTGATATTGGACAATCTGCCGCAGATGAACAGGGGGGGCGTTCATCTTCAGCTGAATCATTAAAATGGACCGGACAACGTAACAGTTTTCTTGTCAGTTTTCTCGTGCTTTCTGCTGCAATTATCAAAGCAGACGGTAAGTTTTTAAAATCTGAATTGGATTATGTTAAGGATTTCATAAGAAGATCTTTTGGAGAACAGGCTGTACCCGAAGCGATGGATATTCTGAAGGGACTTAAAGATAAAGAAATAAATATTTATGAAGTAGGTGGACAGATAAAACAGTATATGAACTATTCTCAAAGGATGCAATTGCTTCATTATCTTGTAGGTCTGGCACAATGTGATGGGGATGTATGCTCTGATGAGTTAAAAATGTTGCGTGAAATAGCCTCTGCAATTGGCGTAAATACATCTGATAGTGAGTCTATATTTTCTATGTTTGGGCAAAATCTTGAATCAGCATATAGTGTTCTTGAAATTGATAAAAATGCGAGTGATGATCAGGTAAAAAGAGCTTATAAAAAACTTGCCATTAAGCATCATCCTGATAAAGTAGCTTCTTTGGGACCTGATGTTCAAAAGGCGGCTGAAGAAAAATTCAAAAAAATTCAGATGGCATACGAAAAAATAAAAAAGGAACGTAGCATTGTTTAATGCTAACATTTATAAGAAAAATATAATTAAATAATAAAATGAAGACAGATTTAAAGAAAGTTTTATCGGTATCAGGACAACCGGGGTTGTTTTTATACCTTTCACAAGCTAAAAACGGTGTGATTGTTGAGTCTCTTGTTACAAAACAGAGAACTTCATTTGGTGCCAATTCAAGAGTGACAACTCTTGCGGATATATCAATTTATACTAACGAAGACGAATTACCTCTTAAAGAAGTTCTGATCAAAATGATAAACAAACTAGGCGAAGAACTTGCACCATCAGGCAAGTCGGATGAAAAAGTGATGAAAGCTTTTTTTGAAGAGGTACTGCCTGATTATGACAGAGATAGATTTTATGTTTCACATATGAAGAAAGTTCTTGACTGGTACAATATTTTAAAACAGTATGCCTCTTTAGAATTTGCTGAGGAAGAAGAGTCATCCGAAGATATAATTAAGGAAGATAAGCCTAAAAAAGGAGCTAAGAATGTAGAAACCACAAAAAAATCCGCTAAGGCTTCTCCAAACAAAGCTGCTAATTCATCTGCAATAAAGAGCACTAAAACTGTTCAAAGAAAAGCCAACTAATTGTGAGACGTGTTCAGCTTATTTCTTTAGGGTGCTCAAAAAACAGGGTAGATTCGGAACATATACTGAAACAAATAAGTGCAGGTAAGTTTGAAATATCTCCTGAAGGTGAAGATTTGACAAAAGCTGGAGTAGATACGGTAATAATAAACACCTGTGGCTTTATTAAAGATGCCAAAGAGGAATCAATAGAGACTATTTTTTCTGCCGTTGATGCAAAGAAAAAAGGGTATATCAGTAAAATTATAGTTTTTGGTTGTCTTTCACAACGATATAGAGATGAGTTGGTAAAATCAATTCCGGAAGTGGATGGATTTTACGGGACGCTTGACAACGGTAGTCTGTTAAATGCCTTAGGAATTACTTTCAGAGAGGATTTGGCCTTACAACGTTGTCTTACAACGCCAGATCATTATGCTTATCTGAAAATTTCTGAGGGTTGTGATAGAGCATGTTCTTATTGTTCTATTCCTAATATCAGAGGACCACATCACTCGGTACCTCTGGAAGATATTATACAAGAGGCTGAGAATCTTGCTGTAATGGGGGTAAAGGAGCTTATTGTCATTGCTCAAGATACTACGTATTACGGGCTGGATATATACAAGAAAAGGTGTTTAGGAAAATTGTTAGAGAAACTCGTTCAAATTGTTGGGATTGAATGGATCAGGATCCATTATTCCTATCCTGCCGGATTTCCTGATGATGTTCTTGAAATAATGGCAGGTTCAGAGAAAATTTGCAAGTATATAGATATACCTCTGCAACATTCTTCAGATAAAGTACTTTCTATGATGAGAAGATCTGTTGATGGAAGGGAAACCAGAGAGTTGGTTGATAAATTCAGGAAAATGGTGCCAGGTGTGGTGCTCCGCACTACAATGATAGTTGGACATCCCGGAGAAGGAAAGAGAGATTTTAAAAATCTTATTGATTTTGTTAAAGAATACAAATTTGAGAGATTGGGAGCTTTTACTTATTCAGAAGAAGAGGGAACATATGGAGCTTTAAATTTTAAAGACAATATATCCAGGCTTGTAAAGCAGGAGAGATATGACACTTTGATGGAAGTACAGGCTGCCATTTCTATTTC
>JBAXYG010000001.1:0-40577 GCA_041670905.1 Bacteroidales bacterium | reverse complement strand
CAAAGATACTATAATTCACTAATTTTGAATAACACAATAAAGCAATGTTTTATGGGAATTATTGACATCATCATCGTACTTTGCTTCCTTCCTGCCATTTATTTTGGAATAAAAAACGGCCTTATAAAACAGCTTATCTCTCTTGCTACGCTTATTTTGGGTATTTGGCTATCAATCAGATGTGCGGATATTGTTTCTAGCTGGATATTAAAGTATGTCGAACTCACTCAATTTTGGGTAAAAATCGTCTCTTTCATAGTTATATTTTTCGGAGTAGCATTATTACTCAACCTGCTTGGTAATTTGATTGAAAAGATAATAAAAATAACTCTGCTTGGGTGGTTAAATAAACTTCTTGGTATAATCCTGTCTATTGTTATTATATCAATCATTTTAGCTGTAGTCGTATTTCTACTTAATTCTATAAATCAACTGGTTGAATTTCTTCCAGCTGACAAAATTGCTGAATCTAATTTTTATACACCATTATTGAATTTAGCAAACAATTTCTTTCCATATTTAAAGAATCTTTTCTAAAAAAATATTGTTTGTCATCTCTGACAATTGAATGATATTTTGTTTTTATGAGCATATTCTTTTGCTCGTAATTATTCTACTTTGCTCATAAGAAAACAGAAATTATTTTATCATGGCAAAGGAGAACATAAACATATTTTCAACCGCTGAATTAGAGAACACAGTGGAAGGATTATTTCCTTCAAATAACACATCAACAATCGTATTATATATTACCGTATTACTATTGACTCTTGCATTGTGTCTCTTTTCAGCACTATATTTTATCGGGGGGCAGGAGTGTAAGGTAGAAGGTCAAATTGGAGAGACAACCATGTGGGTGAGAAAATGCTCCCTTTTAAATAACAGTTAAATATCAAGTATATGAAGCCAGTACATAAAATTCGTCAGCATGACAAATCGGATTGCGCAGTTGCATGTATATGTTCTATTGCACAGTGGTATGGTCTAAGATTACCTCTTATTACCATCAGGGAAGCTTGTGGGGCAAGTAAATCAGGAACTACTATTAAAGGGGTAATTGATGGATGTAACCGGATAGGATTTTCCGCAAAGGCATTCAAATCCACTGAATCAAAAATTGATCCGCTTTATAATATAGGAAAACCGTGCATTCTTCATTTTTTAACGGAAGAAGGAGATCTTCATTTTGTGGTCTTAAATAAGATAGAAAAAGGTGTAGCATCAATAATGGACCCTGCAGATGGTGGATATCACAAAATGACTATTGAACAATTGCAAAAACGATGGAGTGGTTATCTTATCATAATGACTCCTGATATTAATTTTGAGAGTGGAAACAAAACTGAGAGTGTGGCACGAAGATTCTTCTCTCTTGTACGTCTTACCAAAAAATATTTTCTTCTCTCCTTCTCCGGATCATTAATATACATTATCGCAGGGATAAGCACATCACTTTTTCTTCAATATCTGATTGACAAAGTATTACCCAATCACGATTTTGCAGCATTAAGCCAAGTGGGTATAATAATGGTCATGCTTATGATTGCCACACTATTTATTGGATATTGCAGAATACTGTTTACTCTGCGTGCAGGAATAAGTATAGACAATCTTCTAATATTGAAATATCTTAATCATCTGTTCAAACTTCCTCTGAGTTTTTTTTCACTAAGAGGTGCCGGAGAACTGAACTCCAGAATAGGTGATGCTATGAAGATACGCTCATTTCTGACAGAAGGCCTTATTGGTATTATTGTCAGTGTAGTCACGCTCATTGTCTCTTTTGCCCTAATGTTTACATTCTATTGGAAACTGGCACTATTAACGCTGATATTTATTCCTTCTTATTTAATACTGTACTATTTTTCAAATAAGATTAACAAAAGGGTAAATAGAGACATTATTGAAAAAGCGGCTTCTTTTGAAGAAAAAACCGTGGAGGGAATTACTGCAGTACGCGCGATTAAATATTTTGGCATTGAGAACATATTTGCAAGACGGATAGAGAGCCAGTATATTTCGCTTGCAAGAAAGATATATGACGAAGGAAGATATTTGGGCATATTTGCCACATATTCTGATGCCATCTCAAAAGTACTTACTGTAACATTGCTGATAACAGGATCAATTTTTATTTTTAAAGGAGAATTAAGTGTTGGGGAGTTGGTTTCGTTCTACTCACTTACAGCATTCTTTTCTTCCCCACTAAGCCAATTGGTAAACATCAACAATGAAATTACTGAAGCAAATATCTCCGCTGAAAGATTATTTGACATAATTGATCTGGAGCCTGAAATAGACTCATCTCTGGAATTCCCTTTAAATAAATGTTATGATATTGTATTTGATAATGTGACTTTTTCCTATCCCGGATGCAACACTTTGCTAAATAACTATTCAATGGTAATTGACAGTGGGAAAATAACAGCCATAACCGGTGAAAGCGGATGTGGCAAAAGTTCAATTGCAGCACTGATCATGAGAGGATACAGAGTTCAGAAAGGGAATATATCGATAAGAGGGGTTGATATTAATCTTATTAATCTGAAAAGTTGGCGCAACTATGTTTCAATAGTTCCACAGGATCCGGATCTCATAAACGGCACCTTATTGGAAAACATCACTTGTGGAAATGGCGATCCGGATTTGGAGAAGGTAATATCTATTATAGAAAAGCTTGGACTGTCTGATTTTATATCTTCTATGCCGATGGGGCTTCTTACAAAAATAGGAGAACATGGTTGCTGCCTTTCAGGTGGACAGAAACAAAGAATAGCATTATCAAGAGCATTATATAAAGAACCCTTTGTCCTTATTCTTGATGAAGCCACATCTTCACTGGATAATGAATCTCAAAAATATATACTTGATACAATAATCGCTTTACGCGACAAAGGAAATAGTATAATCATGATTACACATAAATCGGACAATATTATGATTGCAGATAAAATAATTGATATGAGTGCGCACTCAAAGGTGGATATCTACACACCTCAAACTGTAGTATAACTTTAATTATTATCATTATGGAAGAAAAAAGAATGAGAGAATCGGGGCTGGATGGATTAAATTCTTCCGAACTTCAAACAAGAGGAGGAACGTCTCTTGTTGATGTACTAAATTGCATCGAAAAAATTAAGACTGTATTGGATTTTTTCGGTGATTATATTCCCCATTTACTAAGGGGAATAAAAAAAGGGTGGGGAACACCCGTTATTAATTGATTTAAAAAATTGTTGATATGGAAAATGATTATAAATACACAGGATTAATTTTAATAAATGAAATGGAATCCTTAAGTGTTGTTGGTGGTGTTGACAAAGGAGCGCAAGAAGCTTTATATCTTGTAGGGTATGTATTGGGCACAGCATGCAGATACATTTATCTATTTTCAATCAGATTTGGTAAATATGTGATTCAAATAGGTAAAAGGGCATAATAATTGAGGGTGTCCTATAAAAATAGGCACCCTCTTTTAAAATAATAATATACCTTTGTAATATAGTAACATTCAAATATTCCAAACATGAATAAATATTTACGATACATATTACTTGCTTCGATGATTTTTCTGTCGTTTACAGTTTACGGACAAAAATTGTGGACCCTTGAAGAATGCATAAAATACGCATGGGAAAACAATCTGCAGATAAAACAGCAGGAAATAGCAGTAGAGCAGAGTAAAAACACCCTTAAACAGTCCCAACTAAGTTATTTCCCAAGTGTAAGCGGTTCCATCGGGCATAATTTCAATTGGGGACGTTCCGTTGATATGCAGGAACTAATCATAATTGAAAATAAGTTAACACAAGCCACAAGTGCATCCCTAAGTGCATCTTTACCCGTATTCAACGGCTTTTCAAAACATAATACAATTAAAAGCAATAAAGTACAACTTAATATTGCCAACCTGAATATTGAAAAACTTAGAAACGACATTTCCCTTAATATTGCAAAAGCATATTTACAGTTACTCCTTTCAAAACAAATTCAACAAAACACTTTAGTTAGTTTTAACAGCATTGAAAAGCAAAGAGAGAGAACGGCAAAATTAGTTGAAGCAGGTAGCCAGCCATACAGTTCCCTTCTGGAAATTGATGCGCAAGTAGCTTCCGAAAGAGTACAAGTTGTCAATGCTAACGGCCAGGTTGAAACAAACACATTGACATTGGTTCAAATGCTCGATTTACCTCCGGCAGAAAAATTCGATATCGTAACTCCGGACTTGGAAATGATTGTTTCAAAATTCCAGGGAGAATCATTAGAAAACATTTATGATGTTGCCCTTAAATTACCACAGGTCAGAAGTACACAATATGCACTTGATAACAGCAAAATCCAATTATCAATGGCAAAAGGTGCTCTATATCCTTCCATTTCCATATCAGCAGGATATGGAACATATTATAGTGATGCCGCAGAGGGAGCTTTCAAGCAACAATTCAATGACAACCGTAATCCTTCCGTTGGCATAGGAGTAAGCATACCTATTTTTAACGGATTTCAGGCAAATACTAAAGTTAAGAATGCCAGACTTTCTGTGAAAAATTCTGAAATAGATTTAAAAACAAAACATCAGGATATATATAAAGAAATTCAATCTGCTGTATCTGAAGCACGTAATTGTTATGAGAAATATCTCGCTTCCGAACAGAATGTACGTGCAATGAAAGAATCATTCCGTATGGCCGAACAGAAATTTGAAAGCGGTGCAATCAACGGTACCGACTACATTATTTCAAAAACAAATATGATAAAAGCTGAATCGGAATATTATCAGGCAAAATTTCAATACATATTCCAGTTAAAGATAATTGATTATTATAAAGGGATTCCTATCATACTCTAAATAAACTTACTATGGTAAAGAAAAAGAAAAAAAGAAAAATCAAGACTTGGTATATTGCATTGGCAGTTATTCTTTTGGTTATAGCAGTTGCCGCACTCAGTGGTAAAAGAAAAAATGTAACGGAAGTATCCGTTGAAACCCCAATTACCAAAGATATAGTTGAATCAATACCGGCAAGCGGCAAAATTCAACCGGTAGTAGAGGTTAAAATTTCTCCAGACGTATCCGGAGAAGTTGTTGAATTAAACTTTGAAGAGGGTAATGAGATAAATAAAGGGGATCTTATTCTTAAAATAAAACAAGATGTATATATTTCTCTCGTTGAAAGAGCTGAAGCATCATTGAATGCAACTAAAGCACAATTTCTTCAACAAAAAGCACAGTTGATCCAGATTGAACTGAGTTACAAGAGGAATAAATCTTTATACGAGCAAAAAGCCATTTCTGAATCGGAATATGAAACTGCAATGGCTAATTATGAGGTAGCAAAAGAACAACTTAATGCTGCAGAATATACAATTAAGAGCAGTGAAGCTTCTTTAAAAGAAGCTCGCGAAAACCTGACAAAGACCGTAATATATGCACCTATGAGCGGTATCATTTCAAAAATGAGCATTGAACGTGGAGAAAGAGTTGTAGGGACAAGCCAGATGGCTGGTACTGAGATGCTCCGTATTGCTAATTTAGATAATATGGAGGTTTTGGTTGATGTTAATGAAAATGATATTATAAGACTCAAACAATGCGATACAGCCGAAATAGAAGTTGATGCTTATCCCGGGCGTAAATTCAAAGGTATCGTAACACAGATTGCAAATTCCGCTAAAAATATCGGTTCTTCTGTAGAGCAGGTAACGAATTTTGAAGTAAAAGTATCAATTCTTCCCGAATCCTACAATGATCTGTTAAGTCAAAATATAATTCCTTTTCGGCCAGGTATGTCAGCTTCTGTATCAATCTTGACTAATAAAAAGGAAGGGATTATTACCATCCCGCTACAATGTATCATATCTAGAGACTTGAAAGAACAAGTATGGGTTTTGAATGATGATAATACGGTATCTGCAAAGATTATCACAACAGGAATTCAAGACCTTACTTCTATTGAAGTAACATCTGGACTTAATAAAGATGATAAGGTTGTGGTTTCACCTTATATAGCCATTAGTAAGACTCTAAAAGAAGGGTCAAAAGTTAAAATACTTGAAAAGGATGCCAAAGGAAAAGATAAGACAGAAAAAGCAAAAGAAGAAAAAGAAGAACCAAAGAAATGACAGACCCAATACTTTTGTTAATTGAAACCAGTACTGAGTCTTGCTCAGTAGCATTATCTTCGGGAGACAAAATAATCGCAGAACGGACAATATCCGCACCTAAACAACATGCCTCACTCCTTGCCCCTTTTATCAAGGAAGTTATTGAACAGGCCGGTATAAGTATTTCCAATTGCACAGCAATAGCAGTTAGTGAAGGGCCTGGTTCATATACGGGACTCCGTGTAGGAATTTCTACAGTAAAAGGATTGTGTTTTGGTGCAAATAAGCCGTTATTGGCAGTAGGCACATTAGAAATACTGGCTATGCAGGGAATTAAAAAAGCAAAAAAAATAGTCCCTATGATTGATGCACGCAGAATGGAGGTATATACTGCTATTTTTAATTCCGAAGGAATCCAGGAGAGTAAAACTGAGGCACTAATACTTGACGAAAACAGTTTTAAAAATGAGTTGGAAAACAACACGGTTCTTTTCATCGGAGATGGAGTAAATAAGTTTAGGTCTATAATCAATCATCCAAATGCATACTTTGAAAGTTGCTGTCCAAATGCCACTTATATGCTTACACCAGCTTTAAAATCTTTACAAAAAAAAGAGTTCAAAGATGTTGCATACTTTGAACCCTTATATCTTAAGGAATTTGTTATCGGAATAAGCAAAAAATCTATATTATAAAGCTTTCTTTACTATCTCTTCCATCTTACTTATTTCAAAAATATCACGGGCTATAATATCACCCTTTCTGTTTATAATGAAATTTGAAGGAATTTTTTTAATGTTATAAGCAGTTATTGCAGGAGAAGCTGTTCCTAGTCCATCATTTACATTTATCCATGGAAGGTTCTGCACTGCCGATGCCCATACTGGTTTATCTACATCAAGAGCTACTTGGTATATTTCAAAACCCTTATCTCTATATACTGAATAAAGCTCTTTTAATTCATTGTTAAACATTTTATGCTCAGTCTGAGCTACGCTCCAAAAAGAGAGCATTATAACCTTTCCAGTAAGACTGGACAGGATACTTTGATTACCATTCATATCAGGTAAAACCAAATCAGGAAAACTTATCTCAGATGCGCTTGATAACTTATTTTCAAATTCAAATAATTTTTCCCTTGCATTTATTTCATCCATAAGAGCTATCATAAATTCTGATTCCGGATAGACCACCTGTAATGAATCATATACCCTTTTAAATAATATCACGTCTGACATCTCTCCGAAAACAGGGAGATTTTCTCCAAATTTCTGAAATAAAACAACAGCAGAAGTTATAGAATTAGGATTGTCCATGATATGTCTTATGGCTGCTCTTTTTTGCTGAACATACACCTGACCGCGTTGTCTGTTTATACTCTTAACTTGATCTTTATTGTCAGTATTTATTGTTTGTGCCTCTTTTGTTAAGCTGTTCATTTTAGCAACTGCAGCATAAAAAGTACTATCAATTTTCTTCAAATTTGAAGATTCAAGAGAGCCGTCAACAGTATAAGAACCCTTGCCATCAGCAACAATGGTTATGTTGTCTTTTGGCAATAGTACCATTGAGGCCACTTTGGTGTCATTGATATAGAGATAATAAAAATTAGGTGAAGAATTAGGAAGCTTCACTTTATATTTGAATTTTCCGGCAGAATCAGTAGTGATAGTATCTATTACACTCATCTTACTATAGTTCAGTTTTTGGAGTACAACTTTTACATCTTTTGCATCAGTTATAGTCGCATTTATCTTTGCATTCTGTGTGTTATTACATGAAGACACAAATAACACAACAAACGCTAATAATAGGATTTTTTTCATATGTTTATAACTTTTCAAATGCTGTTGCAATTTTACTTGCAATCTCATTAAATTCCACTGCGGAAAGTTTTTTCTTTTCTTTTCTGAAATCCATATCCCCTTCTGTCTGCAAAGGAATAAGATGTATATGAGCATGAGGCACTTCCATTCCTAACACTGCAACCCCTACTCTTTTACAAGGCACAGACAATTTAATAGCTTTTGCTACCTTTTTAGCAAAAACAAACAAATCATTATAAGTTTTATCGTCAAGATCGAAAATATAATCTACTTCAACCTTTGGGATAACCAAAGTATGACCTACTGTCAATGGACTGATATCCAAAAAAGCATAAAAACGGTCATCTTCCGCCACTTTATATGAAGGAATCTCACCATTTACTATTTTTGTAAATATTGATGACATGGCTTATATTGATATATCTAAAATTTCAAATCTCAACATACCGGAAGGAACTTTTACTTCAACCACATCACCTTTATGATGTCCGATAAGTGCTTTACCAATAGGCGTGGCAGCAGCAAGTTTTCCCTCTCTGAAGTTAGCTTCACTTTCTCCTACAAGAACATATTCAACAATAGTATTATTAGTCAAATTTTTAAGTTTGACTTTATTTAACATTTGAATCTGCTCAGTATTTATTTTAGATTCATCTATAACCCTGGCATTGGCAATAACATTCTCCATCTTAGAAATTTTAAGTTCCAAGAGTCCCTGAGCTTCACGCGCAGCATCATATTCAGCATTCTCCGAAAGGTCTCCCTTATCTCTTGCTTCTGCAATTTGCTTGGATATAAGCGGACGCTGGGCAATCATTTCAGCCAAATCAGCTTTAAGATTATCCAAACCTTCTTGTGTTAAATAGTGTATTGTCGACATAATATAAAAATTAAAAAGAATCCTGTTAATCAGGACCCTTTTGTTATTACAAAGGTAATAAAATTTTAATTATAACCTAAAATTCGCCAAATTTTGGCTTCATAAGTTCGGAATATATAATCATATTACTCGGATCTATTTCAAATCCTTTAGTTTCCTTATTTTCAATCTCAAACCCCTCATTTATATCTAATGATATAGAACTTTGAACCCCTGAATAACTCCCGGAAGAAGTGTCTTCATTTTTGGTATCAATCATCCTATCAACAACTTCCATCTTTTTTTCGGATACAGTTTTAGGTTCAGGCTCAACGGTTCTCATAACCAATTCTCCTGTCTCTTCATCAAAGACAATAGTTTTACGTTGCTGTGCTCTTCTTTGTTCCTGTTGTTCACTTAAAGCTTTCTTTTTTGCGGAACTTAGTATACCAATCAACACAATAAAGACTAGCACCAAAATTGACGAAATGCTCATATATTCTTGCTTTTTACAAATATAACCTTTTTTTATCTTAAAACAATTTTATCCGATAAAAGAAAAGTATGCGCTGCATATTTCTTATCCATAATAAGTTGATCCCTCAGCTCATCCCTCGTTCGGAATTTTACTTCACTTCTTATTCTATCTACAAACTCTATTTTGATATCAAGACCATAGATGTCTTCATCAAAATCAAGAATATGTGTCTCAACAATTATTCCTCGATTGTCTCCTATAGTCGGACGATTTCCAATATTACATATTCCAAGATATGTTTTTCCCAT
Source organism: Bacteroidales bacterium (assembly GCA_041670905.1). GTDB lineage: Bacteria > Bacteroidota > Bacteroidia > Bacteroidales > UBA932 > JBAXYG01. The sequence continues at coordinate 30,998 of JBAXYG010000001.1, read as the reverse complement.
AACTTCCACCCATACAGTATAAACTCCTTTTCCTGGTATCAATTTTAGAGGTTCATACAATTGTATATTAGCAGTCGGAAATCCAAACGTTCTGCCAATTTTTTCTCCGGAAACAACAACTCCTTGCAATCCGTATCTATAACCTAACATTTTGTTTGCACCAGTTATTTTTCCAGCCGTTATCATATCCCTTATAACGGTTGAACTCACCACAAAATCATCAGAAACATATTCACTGACCCTTACTGGCTTTATGCCGACTCTTTGTGCAATGGAAAATATGTTATCTTGTACGTTACATCCGGCTTTATGCCCCAAACGATGATCATATCCGACAATCAGAGTAGAGACATGATACATATCAATAAGATATCGTTTTATAAATTCCTCAGTAGATAGCATACTGAATGATTTGTCGAAAGGAATTACAAAAAAATTATCCACTCCCAAAGACTTAAGTAATGCCTTTTTCTCTTCTAGAGAAGTAAGTAATCTTAATTTATCGGCATCTTGCTGCAGAATATTTCTTGGGTGAGGCCAAAATGTAATTACGGCACTTTCTTTACTCTCCTTCTTGGCAATTTCACACAATTGTTCAATGACTTTACGGTGCCCTAAATGAACACCATCAAAAAATCCGGTAGCAGCTACAACCATTTTACTAATTCAAAATCTTGACGATGAGGCAACTTTTCATTTTTAGCATACATTCTTCCAGCCACATGATATGCTCCGGCAATGTCAGGAAGAATATAGGCTTGATATGTCACTAAACCGTCTTTATTATCAACAACTTTAAATTCATATGTTTCTTTTATCTTGTATTCTCCTTTAGCATTTTGTTCAGCAAGTACAAGTTCAACGCCAATGTCTTCAGGATCAATATCCCCTAATGAAACAACCAATTCTGACTTGTATTCTTTACCGAAAACAAGTGATTCTTTTGCATTATCTGGTTTTGTGAAAGAAACTACACTTATATTCTCCCACTCCCTGCGAAGTTTCTTCTTCCAGAAAGCAATTTCACGAGCCTGGCGAAAATCATTATCCAGCAAAAATTTCTGACGTTTATAGAGAGGTAAATAATATTTATTGAAATAATCATTAAGCATTCTATTGGTGGTAAAATTACATGCAACTTGCGCAACCGTATTCTTTATTATCTGAATCCACTCTGATGATAGTTCTTCCGCACCTTTATTATAGAAAACAGGGGCGATTTCATTCTCTAATATATTATATATAGTAGCAGAATCAAGTTCATCCTGAAAATTCTGATCTTCATAAGTATTTTCCATAGGCAAAGCCCATCCTGCTCCCTTTTTATACCCTTCAACCCACCATCCGTCAAGAACTGAAAAGTGCATTACACCATTCATGACAGCCTTTTCTCCACTGGTGCCTGAAGCCTCCAATGGCCTGGTAGGATTATTCATCCACACATCAACTCCCTGAACAAGGAACTTGGCTATTTTTATATCATAGTTAGGGATAAAAACAATTTTACCAATAAATTGAGGCATTTTTGAAATCTCAATTATATTTTTAATCAAATCCTGACCAGCTTTATCTGCCGGATGCGCTTTTCCTGCAAACAAAAATTGAACTGGACGTTCCGGATTATTTACAATTTCATCTAAACGGTCAAGACTCTTAAATAATAGAGTCGCTCTCTTATATGTAGCAAATCTACGGGCAAATCCTATAGTAAGGATATCATCTCTGAGCGTTTTCTTTATTTTAACTATTTGCCGCGGTGAATAGTGATTTGCTATATTAGTATCACTTATACACTCCTTTACCTCATCTATCAGCCGTTTGCGTAAAGTCATTCTTGTTTCACAAATCTCTTTATTAGAAATCTGATAAATCCCTTCAAAGCACTCTTTGTCATAATGATGAGTTAAGAATTTTTCACCAAAAACCTTAGCATGTATTTTTTTCCATTCAGGAGCTGTCCATGTTGGATAATGAACACCATTCGTCACATAACTTACATTCAACTCCTCTGGAAGATATCCTGGCCACATGTTTGCAAGAATATGTCGACTTACCTTTCCATGCATCCAACTCACTCCGTTAATTTCCTGAGAAAGATTGGCGGCAAGAATACTCATTGAAAACTTTTCATTACTATTACAGGCATCTAATTTACCCAAACCCATTAAAGTTTGCCAATCAATTTTCAACCGGGCTGGATAATGGGCAATATATACCCTCAATAAATCTTCCGAAAATGAATCATGACCTGCAGGGACAGGAGTATGCGTAGTAAACAGGGATGAACCTCTTACCACCTCCATTGCTTCAGGAAATGAGAGGTTATCTTGCGAAATATATTCATTTAATCTCTCTACACCAGTAAATGCCGCATGACCTTCATTGCAATGATATATATCTGCTTCTATTCCCAAAGCTCTTAATGCTCTTATACCACCGACGCCAAGCAATAATTCCTGTTTTAACCTGTTTTCCCAGTCTCCTCCATACAAATAATGGGTAACCTGGCGATCTTTAGGCAGGTTATCTTCAAAGTCGGTGTCAAGAAGATATAATTCGGTACGCCCAACATCAACTCTCCACAATCTGGCATAAATATTTCTTCCGGGAAAGGCAACACTTATTGTTATCCAATTGTCATCTTCATCACGGACTGGGATAGCCGGTATCTTCATAAAATCCTGAGGTTCATATGTAGAAACTTGATCTCCCATGGCTGACAAATGTTGTGTAAAATATCCATATCTATACAAAAGTCCAACTGCTGTAATCTTTACCATCATGTCACTCGATTCCTTCAAATAGTCTCCGGCAAGAATTCCCAATCCACCAGAATATATCTTAAGCGAGGTATCCAAACCATATTCCATACAAAAATAAGCAACGCTTGGTCCTTTAAGATGTTTTTTTTCATCCATATATTTGTTGAACGAATCATATACGGAATCAAGATTTTGCAGAAACACTTCATCTTTTTCAAGTTCCTTATACCGTTTAAGATTTATCATATCTAAAACAGCAATCGGATTCCCATCTGTTAAATCCCACAATTCTTTATCAATATTTCGGAACAAATCAATAGCATTCTCATTCCAACACCACCACATATTTTTAGAAATCGTATCAAGTGACTTCAGTCTGTCAGGTATCTGTCTGTTGATAAGAACTCTATTCCATGATGGGTTATTGGCACAAAGCTTCTTGTAAGATTGAGGCTTATTGTCCACAATCTCGGGATACTCTCCTTTTGAAGCTATAACTTTTTCTATGGCAATAGAATAGGCGTTCATATAATAGACGATGTTATTTTCCCAAAGCGCAATGGTCGAAACATCTTTTGCGTTCTGCTTATAAATTAACATATCCTTTGGAGTGAGTTTGGCAATCTCAATTATACGATCAACCACCCCATTTACAACATCATCATAGTTAGAATCATTTCTCAATATAATCTCAATGCCTCTATGGCTTTTATTTTTAGGGTAATGCATCTGCACCCACAGACCAAATCCGGCCAAAGTTGTAGTAACAGTAGGGACCATAAATGCGAGCGATTCAAGTGGTGTATATCCCCATGGTTCATAATATGACGGAAATATTGATAAATCCATACCAACCAGCAAATCGTAATAACTCAAATTGAATATTCCATCATTACCATTCAAATAAGTAGGAGCAAAAAATACAGACACTTCATCTGAATCTCTGTTTTTAAGATTCAGTTCTTTCAGACGATTTGTGATTGCATCATAATCATCAATTAAATAATGAGTAGTATTTGTAGTATAATCTATCGATGGATTCTGCATTTTTGCAAGAAGATCCTTGTTAGGTCCGTTATTTCCGGAAGGAACCATAATAAATGCAAGAACTTTTTTCCCGGAATAACTGCCTGTATTCAATCTGCTTAAAGCATCTATGAAAACATCAATTCCTTTATTCCTATACTCATAACGGCCACTTATGCATATCAGAATAGAGTCATCAGCATAATGCTGACCGGACATTATAGAGGCAACTTCTAGAAGTTTCTTACGGGCACGATCTTGATATGATTTAAACTCATCTTCTTTAGGAGTAAAACTGTTCTCAAAACCATTCGGTGTTATAATATCCACTTTTCTTTCTAAAAACTGTTCGCATTCAATAGCGGTAATATCACTTACAGTCGTAAATACATCGGAGTTTACCGCTGCAGCTTTCTCCAAAGAATGCCGGGCAACTACCCCGAATTCCCTTGCAAGTTCATCTCCGTTCATATGTGACATCTGATCATATAAAGGAAGGTTTTTCCCGGCAACACATCGCCCAACAATTGTAGCATGTGTTGTAAAAATTGTTCCTATAGGCAGATTAGTATCTTTTATATAAAGCAGACCTGCTCCTGTCATCCATTCGTGGAACTGTGCAACAACCTTATGATGAGGATGAACATTAAATTTCACAAAACTTTCTATCACTTTTCCAGCAGCATAACCAAAAAGTGCAGACTCGATATATTCCCAATTACCACTTAGAGAATCAACTTTAAATTTTTTCCAAAATCCGGTAAGAATTTCATCTTTTTTTGATATAAATTGTGTAAAATCCACTAAAATAGCAACCGGTTTGCCGGCGACATTCCAACGCCCGATTCTAACACGTAATCCTTCCTCATTAGCAGCAGCTTTCCAAGAACGAAAAAGTAACGGATCTTCAGTGAATTCCGGATTTTGTTTAGTATCCATCCAGACATCAGGACCTATATGTATGTGGTTCTTTTTAAACTCCTTCCCAAGAAAAAGTGATTTGGTTGCAATAACCGTATGTATCCCACCAATCTTATTACATACTTCCCAGCTTACTTCAAATAGGTAATCTGGTATAATCGTTTTTTCAATTTTCATAAATCTATTTTTGATTGTGTTTCATAGTATTTTGGGTCTTAGATTCTTTCAACTTATTATCTATTCTTATTTCAAAATCACTAAAAACATTCATATAGTTGATGAATGCCTCATAAGGAGTGTCATAGGGATTAAAATAACTATGTACAGCTCCATCAGAGAAAAATTTAGTACACATATAATAGAAATGGTCACTCTCCTGTAGTTTTCTATATGTATTTATAAGTTTATCATCTTTTGTTTTAAGTACTTTTGACTCAATACTATATATTTTTTTAAAAGCCTCATTCTGAAGTTCATTACCCAACCATGCGCTTGTATCTCTCTCTTCGTCCGCCCAGGAAATGGGGAAAGGAACATGAAGAGGTGCAACAGGTTGATGTTTTTTTACAGCCTCGCTCGGAGTACAAAATTCAATTTGGTTCTGTGACAATATAGCCCCGGGAAGAGCATACATGAAATCAAAAATACCTGTGGAAACATTTTGATGTTCCCCGAAAGTCTCATAATCCATAAAAAGATTGACTATATCGTCTTTTTCAAGAGCTTGAGCAATCCATGCAGCATATTTTTCCGAAGTCAAAGGCCAACTGTCCCAAGAATTGTCTGAAAATCTGAATGCAATATCATCACTCAAACTGAAATTCTTTAACAAAAGTTTCAACCTTGGATTAATTGCATTAGTATAAATATAATTTGGACTCTTCCATCCAAGAATATGCTTTGCCCCCTCTACCAACATCACATCATATCCCATCCCCGCCACAATCGATCCAATCTCATCTGAATATATCAATTCGGTATTTCTGAAAGCAACAGGTTTTACTCCAAAATATTTTTCAATCATATCGGAATGTTGTTTAACCTGATTTTTGAATTCCGATACTGAAGAAAGAGATGCCAAAGAATGAGAATAAGTTTCGGCAAGAAATTCAACACAACCGGTTTGGGCGAGAGTCTTAAAACTTTCTATTACCTCCGGAGCATATTTAATAAATTGTTCTAAAACAACACCAGATATAGAAAAAGCAACTTTAAACTGCTTGTCATACTTTTTTATCAATTCAATCAAAAGAGCATTTGCAGGAAGGTAACATTTGTCAGCCACTCTACGCAAAATTGTCCTGTTAGCAAATTCATCGAAATAATGAAAATCATTACCAATATCAAAAAACCGGAACAACCTCAATCTATCTGGCTGATGTACCTGAAAGTAGAAACAAATCGTCTTTTTCATATTAATGATTTTAAATTTTATTTTCTGAACCGTTTATAACTTCTTCATATATATCTTTAACCTTTGAGGCTGCCATATCCCATTTTAAGGTATTTACCTCATCAAGTCCACTTTTTACCGCCATATCAGAAAGAGCAGGATAAGCAAGTAATCCATAAATAGCATCTGCCATAGCATCAATATCCCAAAAATCAACCTTTATTGCATAATCCAAAACTTCGGCGACACCAGACTGTTTTGAAATAATTGTTGGAACATTTGATTTCATTGCTTCCAACGGAGAAATACCAAAAGGTTCCGAGACAGACGGCATTACATAGACATCAGAATTGGCAAACATCTTTTGTACCTCCATTCCTTTCAAGAATCCGGTAAAATGAAATTTATTTGATATTCCCAACTTTGCCACACGACGAATAGAACGGTTAAGCAAATCCCCACTCCCAGCCATCACAAAACGAACATTCGGGTACATTTTCAAAACCTTGTTTGCTGCTTCAATAAAATATTCTGGCCCTTTCTGAAAAGTGACCCTTCCTAAAAAAGTAACAACTTTTTCTTTTACACCACGTTGTATAGTTATTTCACTTCTTCCATCAAAATCTACGGCATTATGAACCGTCACAACCTTATTGGGATCAATTCCGTATTTATTGACGACAATATTTCTTGTAAGTTGACTCACAGTAATGATTTTATCAGCCTCTTGCATCCCCATCTGTTCAAGATTGAACACTTCGGTATTAATATTGTCTCCCGAGCGATCAAATTCAGTAGCATGTACATGAATTATAAGCGGTTTCCCTGTAATTCTTTTTGCTGCTATTCCGGCAAGATAAGTTAACCAATCATGAGCATGAATTACATCAAATTTATTTTCAAGAGCTATTGCACCTGCAACCATTGCATAGCGGGCTACTTCCTCCATAAGATTAGTTCCGTATTTCCCGGAGAAAACATATTTCTGTTGAAAATGAATCTTAAATTCTTCACTCTGGAAACTCTGCTCCTTTGAAACAAGTTCTGAAAAACTTACAGGATCAATGTAAGGCATCAGATTTGATCCTATACGTAAAAAATCTACTTTATTTAAAAATTCATCCACATTTTTGCATATGTCATAAACTTCTACATCGCTGGCATTTATTATCTTTACAGAACTCTGATCCTCATCACCATATGCAGAAGGCATTACAAACAGAACTTCAACATTATTTTTTGCAAGTCCTTTTGTCAAACCATAACAAGCAGTACCAAGACCTCCGGCAATATGTGGAGGAAATTCCCAACCAAACATCAAAACTCTCATATCTCTTCCTCCTGTTTATACTTAGTTATAAGATATTTTGCCCTCAATAATTCAGCAGTACTTAAAGCTGAAATAATTGCACCATGGGGATAATGTGGTGGGTCACCATCATAAATCTCAGCGAGTGCACCCAAACCGTGAATATTCATATCTTCCTCAAATGCATTGGTCAATTTCTCAGCCGTAGTAATAAATGCAGCGCCATGAAGTTTGAAATTGGCAGAAATATAAGGACCAAGCAGCCACGGTCTCACACACCCATTGTGATAAGACATATCTCTTTGATTCTGATCCCCGTCATAAGTACCCCTATAAAGAGGGCTTTTGGGAGAAAGTGTTCTTAATCCTTTTGTTGTAAGCAATTCCTTACTTAAAGAACGTATGACATCAGCTTGAATCTCTTCTGAAACAGGACTGTATTGTAAAGAACATGAATATATCTGATTCGGCCTGGTATCCATATTCTGTCCCCCAGAACCAACGTAATCAGCCAGATGATGACGTTTTTCAACCCAAAATATATCCTGAAAATTATTATCTATCAAAACTTTTATCTGTTCACATTCATCAATAAACCTCTTCTCATCTCCAAATGATTTTTCCATATCGAGGGCAAAGCAGATTGAATTATACCAGAAACAGTTAGTTTCAACCTGATATCCGGCTCGTTCATTTAATGGTTTTCCTTCAATATACGCATTCATCCAGGTAAGCGCCACACCAGGCAATTCAGCCCAAAGTAAGCCATTTTCACTAAGTTGTACCTCTGGACGTCCTTTAATATAACTTTTAATAATATCCTTAAGTAATTTCCCATATTTCACCCAAACTCCTTCAGCATCAGAAGTATAAGAAACCATATGCTGAATCGTCTCGGTAAGTCTCAATGGCGCTTCCACCTGATGAGAGCCGTTAAGAATAAAATAATTATGTTTGGCAATGGAATCATCCAGCACTTTTTTGAATAAAGTAAGGTCTGAATTATTATATAGAGTCAGTCCCGGCAGAGCTATACAAGTATCTCTTAAAACACCTGTTGCCATCCATGAAAATCCATTACAAATTTCCACTTTATTGCCTCTTTTAGCAAAAAGCTGATCTGCGGAGCTATGAAGGCAATCCTCATAATTTTCCACCTTTCTGACAGAAAGCAACTCTTTAGCAAATTTTTGTTTTAATGATGCCGATTTTATTTCATTTGTTGATGCGGAAAAAATTATCGTTTCCCCTTTTTTAATCGGCATCTCAAAGAATCCGGGAACAAACAAATCCTCCGTGCAATCAAATCCTCTCCTGAATTCCTCTCTGTAAACTAATCCTTTGTACCAATCAGGATTAGCAACATAATCGTTTTTTTTTGAAATCTGTAGATTAAGATCGGGAAACCCTTCATACATTTTGAATCTACAACCATTTTCTACAAAATCATAGTGTTTGTCGGCAATATTGTTTTCTTGGGTCAATGAGTGAATGTTTCTGAATGCAAGAAAAGGTTTAAGCCTAAGTATAGTATCTGAATGAGCATCTATAAGAGTGTACTTAATCAGCAGTTGATTTTCATTTTTTACTAGAATAAAAGATTTTTGTAACACCATTCCTCCTACATTGTATGTAATTGTAGGTATGGGGTCAATTTCAAAATCAATAATATACTTATGACCACGAGGCTCATGGACCTCACCGTAGCAATGTATTCCAAGATTGAATCCTTTTCCATGTTGAATCAACGTTTCATCCAGAGATGAAAGCAAAATATGCTTTTCTCCATCAAAATTGTCAATAGGAACAACCAGCAATCCGTGATATTTTCTCGTATTGCAAAAAACAATAGTTGTATTTACATACGCACCCGAACTATTGCTTGATATCATTTCGCGCTTGAGCGAGTATTCAAGATTTACAAGCTCTGCTTTGTTGAATTTCAAATAGGCCATACTCACACGTTATTAAACTTTGCAAGTTACTATAAATTGTGAATTTTAAAATACAAATTTCTTCCGTATTTTAGAAATATTCAGACGATTTGTCGCAAAATCAATGCCGTACGACTTGGAATATATAAAGAAAGTATATTCTTGTCAACCTCCAAATGAGTAAAGTGTGGTATATCATCACTATTGCGTCCAAACCCGCCAAATTTCACAGCATCACTATCAAGAACCACTTCCCATTTGCCTGCAGGCGCTTCAAATTCGTAACCCTCAAAAGAAGAATCAGGATTGAAATTAAAAACGAATAAAAAACCACTTCTGATAAATATAAGAATTTTTTTTATTTCATCTTGTCTTAAAGAATATGGTCTGTTTTTCAATATTTTAGTATTATCAATCAAGTGTATCATAGCTTTATCAAAATTGAGTAACAATTTGTAACGCAGCAAATCGGAATCCGCCAAACTCCATTGTCTTCTGGCATAAAAAAATGACCAATTATTACCTTCTCTTGGAAAATCTATCCATTCAGGATGACCAAATTCGTTCCCCATAAAATTAAGGTAACCATCCCCTGCCGTTCCAATAGTGACAAGTCTAATCATCTTATGAAGAGCCATCCCCCTGTCAACTATAATATTTTCAGAACTTTTATTCATACTAAAGTACATCTCCTTATCCATCAGGCGAAATATTATCGTCTTATCCCCAACTAAGGCCTGATCATGGCATTCTGCATAACTTATAGTTTTTTCATCTTCTCTCTTATTTGTCAGTTGATAATAAATTTCTCCCATATTCCAATCCCAATCAGACAACTCCTTAATCCATTTTATCCAATGATCAGATATTCCCATACTCATTCTGAAGTCAAAGCCAATTCCCCCCTCAGATAAAGGAGCCGCAAGGCCCGGCATTCCGGACATATCCTCAGCAATTGTAAAAGCATTAGGATTCAATTCCTTAATTAGTATATTGACAAGACCAAGATAAGTGATGGCATCTTCATCCTCAGCCGCATCAAAATAGTTCTGATATCCAACAAAATTTCTTTCCAATCCATGATCATAATAGAGCATACTAGTCACTCCGTCAAAACGGAATCCGTCCAGATTATACGCTTCTAACCAGTACTTACAATTTGAAAGAAGAAAGTGCAATGTTTCACTTTTTCCATAATTAAAGCATCTTGAAGTCCATGCAGGATGTTGTCCCCTTGCCCCGGAATGAAAATATGTGGTTTCAGTACCATCAAACATACTTAACCCCTCAGCAACATTATTAACCGAGTGGGAATGAACAATATCCATAATCACTGCTATACCTAGTCGGTGTGCCTCATCTACCAAAGCTTTAAATTCATCCGGAGTACCAAATCTACTGCTCAAGGCAAAAAAATTGGAAACCTGATATCCGAATGAGCCATAATAAGGATGCTCCTGCAAAGCCATTATCTGAATTGTATTATATCCAAGATCATAAATTCGAGGTAAAACATCCATACGGAATTCATCAAAAGTGGCAACCTTCTCTTTTTCCGAACTCATCCCGATATGTGCCTCATATACAATTGGATTTTCTATTTTTGTGTTGAATTTTTGTTTCCATTTATATTTCTTTTCAGGAAACCATACCTGTGCAGAAAATATCTTTGTTACATCATCCTGTACACATCTTGTAGCATAAGCGGGGATTCTCTCTCCACCCCCACCAGGCCATTCTATATACCATTTATATTTATCTTCGTGATGGACCTCCTCAATAGGCAGCATAAGCTCCCAGTTACCTCTACCCACTGGTTTAAGAGAATATTTTTCACTTTTTACCCATTCATTAAAATCTCCTATAAGAAAAATTTTCGTTGCATTTGGAGCCCACTCTCTGAAAACCCATACTTTATCATTTTTATGCAAAACATAATATAGATGATTATTAATTGCACTGTTCAATGTTTTTCCATACCCAGCAATCTCTTGTTTTTGAAGGAGAATACGCTGATTTCTCTCAATAATCACACTCTTGTATGGTTCCAAATAAGGATCATTTTCATATATCATGTCATTTGGTATTAAGATTCGTTGATTATCTTTTCAATTTTATCCTGATCACCACGCAAAAGTTCCTTGCAATATTTTATCAGTTCCATTGCCTTTTTTACATCCTCACCAGTTGTAGTTAAATTGCGTTTGGGATCTTCAATTTGCCCTACAAGCTCATCCAATTGCTTTAGAGCCTCTTCATAAGAAATCTTTTTCATTTTTTTTGGTTTTTGGTTTTAGATTTTACAACACATTCCACTATCCCATCTTTAAACATCAATGTCAGATTATCTCCCTCAACAATCTTTTCTATCGAATCCAATCTTTCCCCTTCTTTCAAAGCTACGACAAAACCCTTTTCCAGAATAGTAACCGGATTTAATGATGCTATTTTATACTCATATAATTCAATCTTATTTTTTTCTTGAACTATTTTACGTAAAAATGAATTATTAATCTGAAGTTTATATTTTTCTATTCTGGAAAGTTCCTGCTGCCATTTACCGCTTAAAGCAAGTTGCAGTCTTGATGCCAGTGAGGATATTTGATATTCTTCCTGAACGAAAAAATCAATAATATAATCCGCTAAAGCAGTTGGGGTCTTCACGTTTGCGTATGCTACCATATCAACTATATGATAATCCTGATCATGCCCGATTCCAGTTAATACAGGGATAGGAAACTGGGCAATATTTACAGCAAGATTATAGTCGTCAAAACAAGCAAGATCATGTGAAGAACCTCCTCCCCTTAAAACCAAAACTGCATCAAAAGAGTCTATCTGGTCTGCTATTTCTTCCAGTGCCGATATTATTCCATTAGGGGCATCTTTCCCCTGCATAGGAGCCGAAAATAGCTTGGTATAAAATTTATAATCATACTCATTCTTATGTAAATGATTCATAAAATCTCTATATCCGGCAGCAGTATCACTTGAAATCACAGCAAATCTTCTGGGAAGTAAAGGAAGTACCAACGTTGTATTCATCTCAAACATTCCCTCTTCCTGTAATCTTTTAATTGTCCTTTGTCTTTCAAGTTCAATTTCTCCCACAGTAAATGAAGGGTCAATGTCATATACTATCAAAGAGACTCCGTATAAAATGGAGTATTGTACCTGAACTTTCACAAGTATATGCATTCCGACTGAAAGAGGCTCACCTGTAGTTGTTTCAAAGTATGGTCTGACAACTCTGTATGATGATGACCATATTATTGCCGCAGCCTTTGCGCTAACCCCATCACCATCTTTATCTTTTTCAATAAGTGTAAGGTAACAGTGTCCCGAAGGATGATTTTTTATTTCACTAATCTCTGCACAAACCCATATGTGTTCTTTATAAACACCTTCAACACTGTCTTTTATCTGTTCTTGCAGTTCAACTAACCCGATTTGTTTTCCTTCTGTCTTCATTTTAACAAAGTTAATATTTAATGAACATTTTTTCTCTTATTAACTTTGATTTTCATACTTTTGTAACAAATAAAAAATTTCCTAATGAACATTAATCAGGCACTTTTTGTTGGTAGCAGTGAACGTGTTACCCAGAAACCTAAGGCGCTGCATCCTGAGTTTGCCTTTATTGGACGCTCGAATGTAGGCAAATCCTCCCTGATAAATTGTTTATGCAATAAAAAAAATCTGGCTCATATTTCTTCAACCCCGGGAAAAACACAACTTGTAAATCATTTTTTAATAAATGAAAGTTGGTATTTAGTTGATCTTCCTGGATACGGTTATGCAAAAGCATCCAAAACTACCCGGCAAAAACTTGAAAAAGTTATTAAAGAATACGTTAACCTTTCAAATGAGATGGTTATATTATTCGTTCTGCTTGATTCAAGACATGATATTCAGAAAATTGATTTGGATTTTCTTTTTGAATTGGGAGAATCACAAATTCCTTTTTCAATTATATTTACCAAGTGCGACAAATCAGGAACTAATGTTTTGGATTCCCAAATAAAGAAAAACAAAGAAGAACTTTTAAAGTATTGGGAAGAATTACCTCCTACCTTTCTAAGTTCTGCAGAGACAGGGTTAGGGAAAGATGAAATATTAAATTATATTAACGAGATTCTGAAAAGTACAATTGAATAGATATATAAATTATAAATTAATAAACTAACAGACATGGAGCAACATGATCATCAAATTAAAATTTTTTCCTGTAGAGAATCTAGATATTTAGCTAAAAAAATAGCTAAGGAACTTCAAATGGAATTAGGGCAAGCAGAATTAACCGTATTTAGTGATGGTGAATTTCAGCCTGCATACCTTGAGAGTGTCAGAGGAGCGACAGTTTTCATAGTACAATCAACTTTTCCCCCTTTGGATAATCTCTTTGAATTATTGTTGATGATTGATGCAGCCCGCAGAGCATCCGCTTACAAAGTTATTGCCGTCATTCCTTATTTCGGATGGGCACGTCAGGATAGAAAAGATCGCCCCAGAGTATCAATCGGAGCTAAATTAGTTGCAAATTTGCTTCATGCAGCAGGTTGTGACAGAGTCATGACTTCAGACCTTCATGCCGATCAGATTCAAGGTTTTTTTGATGTTCCTGTTGATCACATATATGCCAGTTCAATATTCCTTCCTTATTTAAGAGATTTAAAAATTGAAAACATGTCAATTGCTTCTCCTGATATGGGTGGCGCAAAAAGAGCAAATGCATACTCCAGGATTCTTGGTGTTCCGATGATTATCTGCCATAAATCCCGCGAAAAAGCAAATATTGTAGGATCAATGACTGCCATCGGTGAAGTGGAAGGGAAAAATGTAATTATTGTAGATGATATGGTAGATACAGCCGGTACAATTACAAAATGTGCCGATATGCTTATTGAAAGAGGAGCTTTGAGTGTACGTGCAGTATGCACACATGCAGTACTTTCAGGTAACGCATATGATAAGGTTTCTAAATCGGCAATAAAAGAATTTATTGTTACAGATACTATTCCTTTAAAAAATGATCCGGACACAGATACTTCAAAATTTACAGTCTTGTCTGTTGCCGAAACATTTGCGGATGTCATTGATAAAGTATACAACTACAAGCCTATAAGCGATACTTTTGTATTTTAATTAAATATGATACTAGACAACAATATTTCTATAGAAACCGTTCACGATATTATTGTGAATAAAATACGTGTTTTTTTCAAAGAAGCAGACAAAGAGAAGGCTGTCATAGGACTTTCAGGTGGCATAGACTCATCAGTAGTAACATGCCTTGCATGTGAAGCTCTCGGCACTGATAATGTTCATGGAATACTGATGCCTTCACAGTTTTCCACTTTTCATTCTGTTTCCGATGCAGTTGATCTGGCTAATAATTTAGGTATTAAATATGATATAGTACCTATTGAACGCATATATCATAAAATCATGCACGAAATGGCTTCATTCTTTGATAATGACACTTGGGGTGTTGCACAGGAAAATCTACAGGCCCGTATAAGAGGAACCATATTGATGACATATTCTAACAAATATGATGCATTGCTCCTGAATACCTCAAACAAAAGTGAACTTTTTTCAGGATACGGAACTCTCTATGGCGATCTTTGTGGAGCACTAATGGTTATAGCCGATTTATACAAATTGCAAGTATATGAACTGGCTTCATATATTAACGCTGATAATGTATTAATCCCTATATCTACAATGGTAAAAGCTCCATCTGCAGAGTTGCATCCGGGTCAGAAAGATAGTGATTCTCTCCCTGCTTATGAAGATTTGGACCCAATTTTGCATTCTCTTAATGAAGAAGGAAAAAGCATTGATTCTTTAGTTGAAGAAGGCGCAGACATAGAACTTTTAAAAATGATATCAAAACTAATGAAAGGAGCTTCTTTTAAAGTACATCAGATTCCGCAAGTAATCAAGATTAGTGATAAGCCACTTGTACCTAATGAAAAATGGATATAAACATGGAAATATTAATAGCATCAATAATTATTATAGCTTTTTGTATTTTTGGAATGTGCTTCAACATTATTTTCAAAAAGGGAGGAGAATTTCCCAATAGTGAAATCTCCCAAAATAAAGAAATGCGTAAGAGAGGAATAATTTGTGCAAAAGAAGAAGAAATTAAGATATGGGGCAAAAAAAATAAAAACAATAAGCCTTTTGACTGCTCATGTTGTAACTCTCCTTGCAAATAATTTTTAAAAAAAAATTATTTTTTATCGTGAAGGACGGCTTTTCTCAATTCAAAGTTTTGTCCAAGATATTTGCGACGTACTTCAGGATTAGCCGCAAGCATTTCAGCTGTTCCACTTTCAAGAATAGTTCCCTCATATAAAAGGTATGCTCTGTCAGTAATAGCTAGAGTCTCATGTACATTATGATCTGTTATGATTATACCTATATTTTTTGTCTTGAGTTTTGAAATAATATGCTGAATATCCTCAACCGCAATAGGATCTACTCCGGCAAAAGGTTCATCAAGAAGTATAAACTTAGGGTCAATTGCCAATGCACGGGCAATTTCGCAACGACGTCTTTCTCCACCTGAAAGTTGTATACCTAGGCTCTTTCTTACTTTCTGCAGCCCAAACTCATCGATAAGAGATTCAAGTCTGTCCTGAAGCTCTTTTTTATTAAAATCTGCCATCTCCATTACCGCTGAAATGTTATCCTCAACACTAAGTCTTCTGAAGACTGAAGCCTCTTGTGCAAGGTATCCAAGTCCCTTCTGTGCTCTTTTATACATTGGTAACTCAGTTATGTCCTCTTCATCCAAGAATATTTTTCCCGAATTAGGCTTGATAAGGCCGGTAATCATATAGAAACTTGTTGTCTTGCCGGCTCCGTTAGGTCCCAATAGGCCAACAATCTCTCCTTGTTCCACCTCAATGGAAACACCTTTTACTACAGTTCTAACACCGTATTTTTTTACAAGATTTGTGCAAAATAATTTCATTTTCAGGATGTTTCTAAATCTAAGTCTTTATGTAATTCTCTTAGCTCAGCGGAGTTTTCAAGCATATGCTTTGCTTTCTCGGAAGGCATATATAGCTTCTGTTTATCTAACCCGTCTTCAGTCAGAAGTAATTCCAATTTTAATTTAATTTTTTTATTTTTCAGGGTCTCCCGCAAAAAACGGTCCATACGCATCAAACAATTCCTCTCAATCCATCGTATTTGTGATTCGTTACTTACTCTGAAAAGTATATCTGTCTTATTTTCCAACAAAATTGGAGTGGTTTGAAATATTGCCGACGAAAGTCTGGGCATTTCACTTTCACTCTCTGCCAATTTTATCCATGCTTTATTTAAGTCCTCTTCATTAATCTCATATTCCTCTTCTACTACTTTTTCAACCGGAGAATTACTCTGGTTTACTTTATTCATCATCGCCTTAATTGAAAGACCACCAGTCATGTGAGTCTTTTTAGAATTATCTTGCTTTAAATCATCCTGTATCTCGATTTTTTCTTTTATCGACTCGGGCCTTGTCTCTGATTTTTGTCCAACAGCTACAGAAGTAGGCTGAGTCTCTATTTTTTTAGCCGTCTGCTGTGTGGATACAGATGTAGATCCAAATCTGACAGCCTGCCTGTATAATATTTGTGACAACTTCAAAAGTGTAAACTCTATGGATAATCGTGGATTACCACTTGTCTTATATCCAGCTTCACAAGAGGTTGTATAACTCAAAGCCTCATAAAGAAAATCAAGAGAACACTCAGCAGCCGCATTTTTATATCTCTGTGCAATTGAAGGCGCAAGTTCCAATAATGTCTGAGAAGCATCATTCTTGCATACCAACAAATCTCTAAAATGAGAACTCAAACCGGAAATAAAATGAAGAGCATTAAACCCTTTTGATAAAATTTCATCAAACGTAATCATTGCTGAAGTGTAATCTCCGGCAAGAAAATTTGATGTCAATCTGAAATAATATTCATAATCAAGCACATTAAGATTCTTAATTACATGCTCGTATGTTATGTCCGTACCACAAAAAGCGACCGTCTGGTCAAATAATGTCAAAGCGTCACGCATAGCTCCATCAGCCTTTTGTGCAATAATATGAAGTGCATCAGAAGAAATATCCACACCCTCTTTTTGCGCAATGCAGGTAAGGTTCTTGACAATATTATCTACCGATATTCTATTAAAATCATATGTCTGACAACGCGATAATATTGTTGGCAATATTTTATGTTTTTCAGTAGTTGCCAAAATAAAAATAGCATGTGAAGGAGGCTCTTCAAGAGTCTTTAAAAAAGCATTAAAAGCTTGTTGCGATAGCATATGAACTTCATCAATAATATAAACGCTGTATTTTCCTATTTGAGGAGGTACTCGCACCTGATCGGTCAAAGTTCGGATATCCTCAACGGAATTATTTGAAGCAGCATCAAGCTCGTGTATACTATAAGAGCGCCCTTCTGCGAAGGAAAGGCAAGATTCACACTTGCCACACGGTTCCATCCCTTCAGAAGGATTATAACAGTTGATAGTCTTTGCAAATATTCTTGCTGTACTTGTTTTACCAACCCCTCTGGGGCCACAAAATAAGTAAGCATGAGCCAGTTGATTTCTCAAAATTGAATTTTTGAGAGTCCTGGCTATATTTTCCTGGCCGATTAACGATTCAAAATTATTCGGTCTGTATTTTCTTGCTGATACGATGAATTGTCCCATGGATACAAATGTAGGAATATTTCTCTAACTTTGCCGAATTCTAATCAGATTTAAATGCAGATAATCGGCTATAACTCATATTACATAAATCGTTTCCCTTGCGGTTTAAAATTCGCTTTTAAGAAAAATAATTCTCCCGTTGCCTATTGCGCTCTCAGTATAAAATCTGGGACACGTAATGAACCTATTGAATATAACGGATTAGCACACTTTACCGAGCACATGCTCTTTAAAGGAACACAAAAAAGGAACTCAATCAGCATAAACAATAGACTTGAAAAACTCGGAGGAGAACTGAACGCCTATACAACAAAAGAGGAGACTGTAGTTTATTCAACCATACTGAAAGAAGATATTTCAAAATCGATAGATCTTCTCTTTGAACTTGTATTTACTTCAACTTTTTCCCCTAAGGAGTTAAAAAAAGAACGCTCCGTAGTTCTGGATGAGATTAACATGTACAAAGATACCCCTTCTGAGTATATTTTTGATGATTTCGAGGAATTTCTTTTTGGCAACAATCCTCTTTCAAAATCAATTCTGGGAAGAAGTAAAACTCTAAAAAAAATATCATCTGAAGTAATAACCAAATATGTAAAGGATTTTTTTATACCGGAGAATATGAGTTTCACTATAGTTGCCGATCTTTCTCAGGAAAAAGTCGAAAAACTTGTAATGAATTCTCTTAAAAAATATATTTTCCCACTTAAAGAATCCTCTTTTCCAGTTGAAAACAAAGCTATAGCACCTCTTTCGGATAGTCTGTCAAAAGGTATGGTTTTTACTAAAGAATCTATCAAAAAACATCATCAGACAAATTGTATCATAGGATCATCGGCATATTCACTATATGAAAAAAAACGAGTACCATTGATTCTTCTTACAAATATTTTGGGAGGGCCTTCATCTAATTCCCTTTTGAATCAGGTTCTCAGAGAGAGAAGCGCACTTGTATATAATGCAGAAGCATCATATACCCAATATTCAGACACAGGAAGCGTAATGCTATACTTCGGCTGTGATAAGTCCAACCTTAAAAAATGTCTAGATCTTGTCAATAGGGAAATTAATAAAGTAAGAAATAAAAAACTTTCGGAAAACTTTCTTAATGCTGCAAAAAAGCAATTACTGGGACAGATTGCTATTGCATCCGATAATGGAGAAGTACAGTGCCTTTCCATGGGTAAAAGTTTGCTTTCATATAATGAAATAGTTCCGGATGAAATAGTACGAAAAAAAATAGAAAATGTAACTTCAACAGATATTTATGAGGTTGCAAATGAAATATTTGCAGAGGAAAGGCTGTCTAAATTAATATATAAATAGGATGACCGAAGAACAGAAGTACATAAATGATTATTCAACTCCGCAAGGAGAGGTGCTTGAATGGCTGGAAAGACAGACACATCTGAGAACAAATCATGCGAGAATGTTATCCGGTAAAATTCAGGGAAAATTATTGAAGAATATATCCCAAATGATAAAACCAGATGCAATACTAGAATTAGGCACATTTACTGGTTATTCCGCCATTTGCTTATCTGCAGGGCTTTCCGAAGATGGAATAATTGATACAATTGAAATAAATGACGAGCTGGAAGATCTGATAATTGAGGGATTTAAACGCGCGGGAATAGAGAATAAAGTAAAACTGCATCTCGGCGATGCAAAAAAAATAATCTCAACATTAAACAGAAAATACGATCTTGTATATATTGATGCAAATAAACGCGAATATGTTGAATACTTTAATCTTGTAATAGACAAAGTTTGTAAAGGCGGATTTATTATCGCAGACAATGTCCTTTGGGATGGAAAAGTATATGACAAAAATCCTCATAATGATGCTCAAACTCATGGGATAATGAAATTTAATGAGTATATTTATAATAATCCACGTGTGGAAAATTTAATATTGCCTGTAAGAGATGGAATAAATATCATCAGGGTAAAATAGTAATTGATATTCTCTGATTAAAAACTTATTTTTGTATAAGAAACATTATTACTTTTTATTATGAAAAATTTTCTCAAAGAATTCAAAAATTTTGCTATGCGAGGCAATGTTCTCGATATGGCAATAGGAATAATCATTGGAGCTGCTTTTGGAAAAATAGTATCTTCACTTGTAAGTGACATTATAATGCCCTTGATTAGTGTTCTTGTTGGCGGAATAGATTTTACAAGTTGGAAGATTATGTTAAGAACAGCCACAGAGACTACTCCGGAAATTTTTATTTCTTATGGTAATTTTATCCAAGTCGTATTTGACTTTTTGATTATTGCATGGGCGATATTCATTATGATTAAAGGGATAAACAAATTTACTGAAAAACAAAAAAAGGAAAAAGCGGCAGTACCTGCTGCTCCTGCTACATCTGAAGAGATTATTTTATTACGTGAAATACGAGATTTATTGAAAAAATAAATAAAAAAATTATGAAAAGGAAGTTTGTTGCATTTTTTTATCTTGCACTCGTGATGATTAGTTTATCAAGATGCACTCCTGATCCATATTTATCTGCTGATCAGACTAATATTACTTTTCCCGCTGAAGGAGGGACAGAAGTGATAACCCTTACAACAAACTGGTTATGGACAGTAACGGCTAGTGATAGTTGGATCACGGTTTCTCCGCAAAGTGGAGATAATTTTGCTCCTACATTTTCAATAACAGTTGGGCAAAATCTCTCCTACGGTGAAAAAACAGGCACAGTCACCATTAGTGCTGACAATGTAGTCGTCACTATTGAAATAACCCAAACTCAGAACAATGATATAATCATACATGATAAAGAATTTGAAATATCAAGCAAAGGTGGAGTAATCAGTGTAGACATTATGTCAAATGTCGCATATACAGTAAAATCAGAATGCGACTGGATAACACAGACAAAAGCTCTACAAAGTAAAAGTTTAGCTTTCAATGTAGCAGAAAACCCTAACCAATATTCTACTAGAGTTGGAAAAATCTCTTTTACATCCGGAGCCATTACTGACACCATTTTTGTAACACAAATTCAGGACAATGCAATATTTATTGATAATACACAATTTTCTCTTGCTACAGAAGGTGGAAACATTGAAGTTGAAGTTAATAGCAATGTAGACTATACAATAACCATCCCTTCCGGTTCAGACACTTGGATCAAAAATATTACCACTAAAGCCCTAACAAACAATATATTACAATTTCAAATATTGAAAAATACTACTTTTGACAATAGAGAAGGAACGGTCATTATCAGAAATAATACCCTCAATCTCGGCGATACATTAAAAATATCCCAGGAACAGACTGATACAATATATCTAACTGATAATGATATTACTGTGAATGGGGATGCTCAATTATTGGATTTAACCGTCAATTCAAATTTGGAATACAGTATTGAGATGTTGGGAAATATATCTGACTGGGTTTCAATTGTAGAAACCAAAGGAATAACTTCAAATACTATACAACTTAGTATTGATTTCTTTCAAGGTTCCGACACTGAATTTTACCGTACAGGACAAATAGTCTTTAAAAATACAGCAAAGTATATTTCCGACACATTAAATTTAAGGCAAGATGCCAATGGTGTGTTTTTTATCAACTCTCAAAAGCAAGGCGATCTAGCCACACAAATAAGTACTGATGACTATCTAAAAGTAAAAAAACTTATATTATCAGGAATAATTTCAAATACCGACATATCCACAATTAAAACTAATTTTCTTTCTCTTGAATATCTAGATATCAGTGGAACTAACCTTACCGTTATTCCTTACAGTGCTTTCAGCACCAATGGAATAGGGATGATAAATCTGTCCACGGTAATTTTACCTGATAACTTAACTGATATTTATACTTCTGCTTTCACCAATTGTCAGAGATTAAGTTCAATCAATTTTCCGGCAAACCTGAAGAGTATAGGTAACAACTCTTTTTCTGGTTGTACAAGTATTATTAACATAGAGATAGGATCATCTGTAACATCTATCGGAGCATCAGCTTTTTTGGATTGCACGTCTCTTAAATCAATAAATATACCTAAAAATGTAACTAGAATTGAATTACAGACGTTCAAAAACTGCATAGCACTTGAAAGCATAAATCTCTCATCAAAAACTGTATATATCGGAAATTATGCTTTTCAAAATTGTATAGCATTAACAGAAGCCTTAACCCCTGATGCTCTTACCGAAATCGGACTTTACTCTTTTAGTGGATGTACATCTCTTACCTCAGTTATATTATCAAAAAATCTCACCAAATTTGGTAATGGAGTTTTTGATGGTTGCACTGCACTTCAGTCCATTAATATTCCAGTAAACATAACCACACTCACAGCAGCATTATTCAACAATTGTTCCTCACTTACAAATATAACATGCTATCCTGTGAATCCACCATCAGCTGCATATAATTCATTTTATGGAGTGGACAAGACAAAATGTACCTTAATTGTACCTTCAAGCAGTTTAACTCTATATCAGGAATCTACAATCTGGAAAGACTTTATTATCCAAGCGGCTCAATAATTGTTTTTAAGTATGTTTGTTTAAGCCTGAACTCTGAAACTATTTTAAAAGCTGCTTGTTTTTGAGCTTCAAATAACTCTTTGTCTTTCTTTTTTATAGGATCAGAAGCAGGAGACTCCATCTTTAAAGGATTAATAGGGGTTCCATTTTTCCATACACGAAAATCAAGATGAGGCCCGGTTGAAGAGCCTGTACTCCCAACATACCCAATAATTTGGCCCTGAGTAACTCTTTTACCAACTCGTATATCTTTCCCATATTTTGATAAATGGAGATAAGCTGTTGTATAAATAGAATTGTGTTTTATTTTAATAGTATTACCACCTCCACCTTTATACCCTTTTTCGATAACAATACCTTCTCCTATGCTATGTACTTCAGTCCCTCTTGGAGCCGCATAATCAACCCCAGTATGAGGTCTAACTTTACGTGTTATTGGATGTCTCCTTGCATATGAAAAAGTTGAACTTACACGGGAGTATATCAAGGGTGCCTTTAAAAAAGCCTTTTTTAAACTTTCCCCCTTGCTGTTCCAATACTTATTGGATACCCCCTCTTCATCAAAATAAAAAGATTCATATTTCTTTCCTAAATGTTTAAATACAGAGTAATGTACATCATTGATATCCAATATTTTTCCATCAAGTTCAACCTGATCATACAGGGCAAAGAAAGAATCGCCTTTCTGCAATCCGAAGAAATCTATGGTCCATGCATATATATCACTAAGTTTTAATGCTAAAAGAGGAGAAAATCCGGCTTGTTGAATATCATACCAAAGAGAATTATTAATGGTTATTTCAGCAAATTTTGTTGTAGTTTTTACCTCTTTTTCAATAATATTAACATTCAGTGTGTCCAATAATTGAAATACAACCATTGACTTTTTATCCTTTTCATAAACTAAATATGCAAGTTTAGGATTACCAGTAGTATCTTTTGTAAAGAAAGTGTGATATGTTTTTCCTATCTGAATGTCTTTAACGTCAAAAATATGTTTGTATTTATTAGAAATGTCATAAATAATCTTTTGAGAAATTCCCCTTTTATTCAATATCGTTGAAAAATAATCTCCTTTTTCAACTACTACCTCATCTACATCATACAAATTTATTGGGATACCATATTCATATACATTGTCGTCTATTGTTTTGGTTATTTCCTCTTCTGAATTATTCTTTTTTTCATTTTTAAGAATAAAAAAGAATGAAGTACATATTGCCACTAATCCTACAATCACACAAGTAATTACAATCCATTTTTTGGTTTCCATATTATTCATTTTCTATTATGTGCGGTGCAAGTTAAATATTTTTTATTTTTTTGTTAACAAATATGTGGAAAAATATGGAAAAAATTGTAAAAATGTGGAAAAGAATTTTTACTTTTGCGTACATAACACACATCACAAATATTATAGAATGGGAAAATTTATCGGCGAATACAAAGCAAAGGTTGATGACAAAGGAAGATTGATTTTTCCTTCTGCCTTCAAATCTCTCATGGAAGAGGGATCAAAGCTTTGTTTTGTCGTTAAAAAAGACCTTTTTACCGACTGCTTGGAAATGTTCGCGTTCTCTGAATGGGAACGCGAATCCGAAGCAGTAAAAGCCCGGTTAAATTTCTTCAATAAAGAACATTCTATGTTTTGGAGGGAATATATGAGAGATCGGGCTATTGTTGAACCAGATGAAAAACTTGGCAGGATACTCATACCAAAACGTTTATTAGAAAATATAGGCGTCAACAAAGAGGTTGTTTTCAGTGGAAATGACCATAAGATTGAGATTTGGGCAAGGGAAAAATTCGAAAAACAAAAATTGGGAAACGACGATTTCGTTTCACTTGCACAAAAGATTCTTGGATAAAAAAGGAGGTTCTGATGTCTACCTACCATACACCTGTACTGCTTGAAGAGAGTGTATCTGCCCTTTCTATAAAAGAGGACGGTGTATATGTTGATGCAACATTCGGAGGTGGAGGACACAGCATGGAAATATTGCGCCGTCTTGGGAAAAAGGGAACACTGATTGCCTTTGATAAAGATAAAGAGGCTCTTGAAAATGCACCTGCCGATAAAAGACTTATACTGGTTCACAATAATTTTAAATTTATCCATAATTATGTAAGGTATCATGGGTTTGCTGGTGTTGATGGAATATTGGCAGATTTGGGGGTTTCCTCCCATCAATTTGATACCGGAGAAAGAGGTTTTTCTTTTCGATTCGATGCGCCTTTAGATATGAGAATGAATTCACTCTCAGGCAGAAGCGCAGAGGAAGTAGTAAATAGTTATAGTTTTGATGATTTAGAAAGAATTTTCAGAATTTATGGGGAAGTAGAAAACAGTAAAAAAGTTGCGGCTCTGATTTGTGCAGCAAGAGAGAGTTTCCCTATAAAATCAACTGACGATTTAGGCAGAGCCATTGAACCTGTTCTGCCTAAATTTTCCGAACATAAGTATTTAGCAAAAATATATCAGGCCTTAAGAATTGAGGTCAACAAAGAAATGGAGTCACTTGAGGGTTTTATGGCTGGCTCTATAAAGTCATTATATCCTAACGGATTGATTTCAGTAATCACATATCATTCATTAGAAGATAGAATTGTCAAGAATTTCTTCCGCTCAGGCACATTAAGTGGAGAAATTGAGAAAAACTTCTTAGGACAAGGATCATCTCCTTTCCTCCTTGTAAACAGAAAACCAATACTGCCTTCTGAACAAGAAATTTCTTCTAACACTCGTGCACGGAGTGCCAAACTGAGAATTGCAAAAAAAAGGGAATAACGGTATGGGAGAAAATAAAATAATCAAAAAGTTTGTTGAGATTTTCAGTGGAGAAATAATACTGAAAAAGAAATGGGACAGATATATCAAATTTGTTCTCTATTGCTTTTTTTTAATCAGCATATTCATAGCATGGAGTCTGATGGTGGAAAATCAACTAGCAAAAATGGAAAAGAATGAGACAATACTGGAAGGGCTTAAAATTGAATACAACCAAAAGACATTGGAGTATATAGGCCTTAATAGAAGGACTAAGATTGAACAAATATTAGAGAGTGAACATAGTACCCTACATGGCCCTATAATACCTCCTAAGAGGATAATTTTAGATAAAAAATGAAAATAAACATTGGAAGAGCAGGCTTTTTTTATTTTCTCTTTTTTGTAATAGGACTGATTGCAATAGGGAGAATACTGCAACTTCAGTTTATTTCTCCTCCTGATGCAGAAGCATTTACATACAAAGTGACAAGAGATGACGTAACAGATGGCATCAGAGGAAGCATTCTCTCCGATGATGGCAGGTACCTGGCCTTCTCAACACCTTTATATAAAATATATATGGATTGTACTGTCGCTTCAGATGAATTATTCAATAAAAATATAGAAGCCCTTTCTAAAGAATTATCTTCTCTTTTTAAAGATAAATCGACTGCACAATATAAGAAGATAATAGTATCAGGAAGAAGGGCAAATAAAAGGTATCTAAAAGTCGTAGACAGACCGGTAACATATCCTGAAATGACTAAAGTATGCTCTTTCCCTATCTATAGTGCAGGAAAAAGAAATGGTGGAATTATTACAGAAAAAATTGACCATAGAGAATATCCTTACGAAACATTAGCAAAAAGGACTCTTGGATATGTAAGAAACAACACAGAGCGGACGACAAAAGGTCTTGAAGGAAGATTCGATACAATTCTTCGTGGGCAATCCGGAATTCAGCCGATGCGTTTAACCGACAATAAAAGCTGGATTCCTGACAATGAGAGAGAATATATACCATCTCAAGACGGACTAGATATTCAAACTACAATAGACATAGATATACAGGATGTAGCTGAGAGAGCATTACTTAACAATCTTAAATCATCAAATGACTTTAAAGAAGGAGCAGTTATAGTAATGGAAGTTGCTACGGGAAAAATAAAGGCAATGGTCAACATGGGAAGAAATAAAAACGGAGAATTTGATGAAATAGAAAATTATGCCATTACACGCACCAGGGAACCTGGATCCGTTTTTAAACTTGCTACATTACTAGTTCTTTTGGAAAATGGCATTACTCTAGACACGGAAATTGATGCAGTCACAAACTTGATATATGGAGGACGGGTTTTAGATGACCATTATCTAAAAAATTACGATAAGATATCGGTACAAAGAGGTTTTGAAATTTCTTCAAATAATGTATTCCGACTCCTTGCTATCAAAAATTTTGAAAAAAGACCGGAGATATTCACAAACACACTTAAAAAACTTAATATAAGATCTCAATTTGATTTTGATATTGATGGTTTCAGAAGTGGAAGCATGAGAGAGCCAAGCAACCGAATGTGGAGCCCTGTTGATCTACCATCATTAGCGATAGGATATTCCAGTGAACTTACACCACTACAGCTTATAACTTTTTATAATGCCGTAGCAAACAATGGGATAATGATGAAGCCATATCTGGTGAAAAATTTTCAGAAAAATGGAAACATCACCAAGGAATTTATGCCACAGATTTTAACTACTATCAGCTCTCAAAAAAACATTTCTGAAGCTAAAAAAGCTCTTCGTGGAGTTGTCCTTAACGGAACCGGGAAAGTACCTTTTAAAGATTGTAGAATAAGTGTTTCAGGAAAAACAGGGACAGCACGAATCTATAACAATACAACTCACTCATATCTTGATAAAAACGGAAACAAAAGTCACGTTGCAACTTTTATAGGTTTTTTTCCTTCAGATGCCCCAAAATACACTGCCATTGCAATATTGTACTCATTGCCGTCAAAGAAGGACTATTATGGAGGTACTTGGGCCGCCCCTGTAGTAAGAGAGATTGCAGAAAATATTTATGCTGCATCTCCGGATTGGAGTGCCCCAATATTAAAAAAAGAAAAACTGCCAATTATTAATCAATATGAAAATAACACTATTAACGATACTATTCAAGGAACACCTAATGTTATAGGCATGGGGTTAAAAGATGCATTAAATATCCTTGAAAATGATGGATATAAAGTTTATTTCAAAGGACAAGGAAAAATAATAACACAGGAACCGGCACCTGGAACCCCAATTGACAGTACAAGAAATATAAAAATATTATTATCTGACATTTATGAACATAACTAATATTTTAAAAGGAGTATCAGTTCTCTCTATAACAGGGAATTTAAACGGAGATATTGACTCTGTTTGCTTTGATTCACGTAAATGTATCAAGGGATCACTATTCGTTGCAGTAGATGGAACATTGGCTGATGGACATCAATTTATTGATAAAGCTATAGAAAACGGAGCTAATGTAATAGTATATGAAAAGGGAGATTTAGGGGAAAGAGATATTACTATGGTGAAAGTTGATAACAGCAGAAAAGCACTCGCTCTTATTGCATCAAATTTCTATGATCATCCCTCTTCAAAACTAAATCTTGTCGGGATAACAGGCACAAACGGAAAAACAACCACCGTTACCCTTTTATATAACCTGTTCACAAATTTAGGATATTGTTGTGGACTTATTTCCACAATATCAAACTATATCGGCGAAGAAAAAATTGAGACCGAACATACAACCCCCGACCCTATTTCTTTGAACAATCTGATATATAAAATGGTCCAAAAAGGATGTGAATATTGTTTTATGGAGGTAAGTTCACATTCTCTTGATCAGGACAGGGTTTTGGGACTACAGTTCAAAGGGGGAATTTTTTCAAATTTGACACACGATCATCTTGATTATCATAAAACATTTGCTGAATACCTTAAATGCAAAAAAAGTTTCTTTGATTCTTTATCCAAAGATGCTTTTGCTTTAGTAAATATTGATGATAAAAATGGAGAAGTAATGGTGCAAAATACTGAAGCACATATATATAAATATTCTTGCCATAAAATGGCTGATTTTCGTTGCAAAATCTTGGAGGAAAATATGGATGGGATGCTTCTTAAGATAGACAACACACAATTCTGGAGTCTTTTCATTGGAAATCACAACGCGTACAATCTCCTTGCAGTTTATGCAACAGCCATTCTACTTGGTACTGACAAATATGAAACTTTAAAATATATGAGTAGCCTTAAATCAGTATCTGGAAGACTAGAATATTTACGTGGAGGAAAAGATCTAACTGCGGTTGTAGATTATGCTCATACACCGGATGCATTAGAAAACACATTGAAAACGCTCAAAGAGACAGGAAAAGGAAGGACACTTATTTGTGTATTCGGATGCGGAGGTAACAGAGACAAAACCAAAAGACCAGAAATGGGAGTTATTGCAGCAAAATTTGCTGATAAAGTGATAGTGACTTCTGATAATCCAAGATTTGAAAAACCTGAAGATATTATTGAAGATATCAAAAATGGACTTGATAAAAAGGCATTATCAAAATCATTGTTTATTACTGACAGAAAAGAAGCAATAAGAACAGCACTTATGATGGCGCCGGAAGGATCAATTATACTGGTTGCCGGGAAAGGACATGAGAATTACCAAATTATTGGAGGGGAAAAATCCCACTTTGATGATAAAGAGATAATAATGAACACTTTTAATGAGCTATAAAAAATTAGATCAATGTTATACCAACTATTTGAATATTTAAGAGAAAATAACTTCGATTTTCCGGGAATAGGACTTATGAAGTATATCTCTTTCCGTTCTATCTTATGCAGCATTCTGGCCATTATAACCTCAATGTTCATCGGTAAAAAGATCATTTTCTTTCTACAAAAAAAACAAATTGGAGAAGAAATTAGAGAACTTGGCCTTGAGGGACAATTACAAAAAAAAGGAACTCCGACAATGGGCGGGATTATTATCATAATCTCAGTTTTGGTCCCAATAATATTATTTGGTGATTTGTCAAATGTAAATATTCAACTATTGATATTAAGCACAATATGGTTGGGATTTATTGGTTTTGTTGATGATTATATCAAAGTATTTAAACACGATAAGCAGGGACTTGCAGGCAAGTATAAAATTATAGGCCAAGTTGTATTAGGATTAATAGTAGGATTAACTATGTTTTTCAGCAATCAATTAGGATTCAGAGAGCAAATTGTCAAGAAAACAGTCACAGGTGAGACAGAAATTGTAGCACAAAACAATATAAATATATCTAACAGTACCAGAACTACAATTCCATTTGTAAAAAATAATGAATTTGACTATAAATGGCTCTCTCCTTTTGGAGGTATGGCAGGAGAATATTTTAAATGGTTCATATATATACTAGTAATAATTTTTGTAATTACTGCTTGTTCTAACGGAACAAATCTCACAGACGGAATGGATGGACTGGCAACTGGAATCTCAGCAATTGTTGGAGCCACGCTCGGAATCCTGGCATATCTGTCAGGACACATAGGATATGCCGAATACCTGAATATTATGTATATCCCAAATAGTGGTGAAATCACAGTATACTTATCAGCATTAATAGGTGCGTTGTTGGGATTTTTGTGGTACAACTCATACCCTTCCCAGATATTTATGGGAGATACAGGGAGTTTGGCTTTAGGGGGTATTATCGGAGTATGTGCAATACTTATCAGAAAAGAATTACTACTTCCAATATTATGTGGGATTTTCTTCGTTGAAAGTCTTTCGGTAATTATTCAAAGAACATATTTTAAATATACTAAGAAAAAATATGGTGAGGGTAGAAGAGTTTTTAAAATGGCTCCTCTACATCACCATTTCCAGAAAGAAGGAATTCCGGCCTTGATAACAAGACCTAAAATAGCATTACCAGAAGCAAAAATAGTAACACGATTTTGGATTATATCCATTCTTCTAGCAGTAATCACAATCATAACATTAAAAATCAGATAAAATGAAACGTATTGTCGTATTAGGTGGTGGAGAAAGTGGCGTCGGGGCAGCTGTCTTGGCAAAATTGAAAGGATTTGAAGTTTTTCTATCAGACAATAGCTCTCTTAACGATAAGTCAAAAGAGATGTTATTCAAATATGGTATTATGTATGAGGAAGGCGGGCATAATTATAATAATATTTTAAATGCTTCCGAAGTGGTAAAAAGTCCTGGAATTCCTGAAACGGCACCTCTGATTGTCGAGCTTAAGAACAGAAATATCCCGGTAATTTCAGAAATAGAATTTGCAGGTCGTTATGATAAAGCAAAGAAAATTTGCATTACAGGAAGCAATGGAAAAACTACCACAACATCAATGATTTACTTTCTATTAAAAAATGCAGGATTGAATGTTGGCTTGGCTGGAAATATTGGTAAAAGTTATGCTTTACAGGTAGCCACAGAGGAATTTGACATATATGTGTTGGAACTAAGCAGTTTTCAGCTTGACGGTATGTATGATTTCAAAGCGGATATTGCTGTACTTTTGAACATAACACCAGACCACCTCAACAGATACGGAAATGT